>CAZGVQ010000046.1:10201-12022 GCA_964529355.1 uncultured Acidimicrobiales bacterium | reverse complement strand
GGAGAAGCTGGGGTTTGGGCGCGACCGCGCGAGCCAGCGAACCTGTCCGGCGGTCAGCGCGCACGGGTGGCGCTGGCTCGCGCGGTCGCGCCCAAACCCCAGCTTCTCCTGCTCGATGAGCCCTTCGGTGCGGTCGATGTTGAGACGAGGTCGCGGCTTCAACAAGCGCTTCTCGACAACACCCCACCCGACACGATCACGATGATGGTCACCCACGATCCGGTTGAGGCGCGTCTTCTGAGCGATCAGATGGTGGTGATGGAGGGCGGTCAGACCGTGCAGCGTGGTTCACCCTCAGACGTTGCCGCATCACCGTCCACCTCCTTCGCCGCGGATCTGCTCGGCACCAACCTCATCACCGGCACATCCATCGGCACCGAGGTGACCCTGGCATCCGGAGCGACGGTAGTCACGGCAACACCAGCCGACGGATCGGTGCACCTCACCTTTTCGCCCAGCGCCATCACCCTCCATCGAGACAAACCGGCAGGCAGCGCTCGCAACGTTTGGCCAGCCGAGGTCGCCAACCTGGTGGATTTGGGTGGTCGTATCCGGGTGGAGCTCGCGGGGCCGGTTACCTCGGCCGCCCTCGTGACGCCCAGCGCAGTCACCGACCTCGATCTCGCGCCGGGAACCAGCTGTTGGGCATCGTTGAAGGCAACCGAAATCGCGGTTCTTCCGGCTAGGTCGTGATGTTGAGCGAGGCGCGGAGAAACTCGACCTGAAGCAGGAGCAGGTTCTCGGCCACCTCCTCCTGCGGGGTCATGTGCGTCACCCCGGACAACGGCAAGACCTGGTGGGCGCGCCCCGATTCCAGCAGCGCCCTCGAGAGCTGCAGGGTGTGTGCCGCAACGACGTTGTCATCGGCCAATCCATGGATCAACAGCAGTGGCTGATCGAGTTGAGACGCCAACGGCAACAGCGAACTGCGGTCGTAGGCTTCGACCGCCTCGTCGGGGTGGCCCAGATACCGCTCGGTGTAGTGCGTGTCATAAAGCCGCCACTCGGTCACCGGTGCCCCAGCCACCGCCGCATGAAACACGTCGGGTCGTTGCAGCACCGCAAGCGCCGCGAGGTACCCACCAAAGGACCAACCTCGAATGCCTACCCGGGTCAGATCGAACGCCGGGTATTCCTGGGCAAGCGCATCGAGCACAGCTAGCTGATCGTCCAGGACAGGGGCTGCCAGGTCTCCGTGAACTTCACGTTCCCAGGCTGGTCCCCGACCGGGAGTGCCTCGGCCGTCGGCGACAATCACGGCAAAGCCCTGGTCGGCAAACCACTGCGATGCATACATCGCCGACTGGGCTTTCTGCACCCGAAGGGCGTGCGGACCGCCATACGGATCGAGCAACACCGGAAGCGAACCAGCAGCGTGATCGCCCTCGGGCAGAAGCACCGCCGCATTGATCGACCGCTCGGTCACCACATGAAACGTCGCCTTCGGCACGAGCACCGGTTTCTCGCGGTGCGATGTCAGTACAACCGATTCGCCGTCGGCGCCGGCTGGCGGGCGATAGGTTGCCGTCGAACCCGGTTGGCTCATCGTCGCCGAGATGACCACCGATCCGCCGCGACCGAACACGCCCGCGTGAATACCCGGCTCCTCGGTCAAGGCTTCGACCGATCCGTCGAACCCGATCGTGTACAGGTGGATCTCGGTGGGATCGAATCCGCCCGCCACCACCACGTGGTCGTCGGTGGCGTGCAACACACGACGAACCTGCAACCCACTTGGCGAGAAGGGCTGGCCGTCGAGCGCCAGCCCAACCGTGTCATCGACGAGCACCGTGGTCAGAAGCCGGCCCTCTGTGCCCTCTG
>CAZGVQ010000046.1:0-10101 GCA_964529355.1 uncultured Acidimicrobiales bacterium | reverse complement strand
GCCCTCTGTGCCCTCTGTGCCCTTTGTCCCCGTTGTCCAGCGAGGAACGCCGCTCATCAGCTCGACCCATGAATCGTCGCGCTGTTCGTGCAGGGCAGTAGTCTGACCGGTTTCGGGATCGACTTCGAGCACTCCCAGCGTCCGTTGATCGCGGGTTTGCACCACCAGCCAGGGTTTGTCGGCTGCGCCCCACGCGGCGTTGGCCAGGTACTCCCAGGTCTGACCGGCTGAGGAGCGCCAGTCGACGTCGACCCGGCTTCCATCGAGCCCGACGATGGCCAGGTCGACCGTGGCGTTCGGGGTTCCCGCCTGGGGGTAGCGAATGGATTGCGGCGGCGCCGCCGGGTCGACCGGGGCGGCGATATGCCATTCGTTTATCGGCGACGCGTCGACCCGTTCGACCAGCAGTCTTTGACCGTCGGAACTCCACCAGTAACCCCGGCTTCGACCCATCTCCTCGGCGGCCACGAATTCGGCCGAACCCCAGGAGACCAACGATTTCGGGTCGGGCTGATCGGTTCCGTCTTCGCTGATGACCAGCCGATCGCCCGTCGGGCCCGAGATCCGCAGCGTTGCACCCGAAACGTATGCCACGTTGACCGCGTCGGAATCAAAGCGAGGATCGAAGGCGTTACCCGGCGTTGGGAGTTCGGTGACCGCGCTCGACGCTGTATCGCACACGTAGAGTCGACCGGCCAACACGAAACATGCCTTGGAGGCATCGGCTGTCGCGGTGTAGGTGACGATGCCGCCGCCGGATTCACGCGCCCGCTCGCGTCGTGCCTTCTCGGCATCGGTGAGCTCGCCGTCTCCCTGGTCGAGTGTTCGTGGGTCGACGATCAGCCGTTCGGTTGCGGTGGCGGTATCGAGCATCCAAAGCGAGTTGACCGGATCGTCACCCGACGTCGACCGGAGAAACAGCACTACCGAGCCGTCGCTGGCCATCGAAAAGTTGCGGGGGGCGCCGCTGGTGAAGCGGCGGGTCCGGGCATTCTGTCGCGGAAAGGTATCGGTCACAGCTGGAGAGTATCGGCTCCAGATTCCCGCTGCGCGAGTGATGACCGCCTGTTTCGCGGGTGCAATGATGGACGGCGTGAGCGATCAAAGTGCCCTGGACGAAGAAACCCTGATTTCCCTCGAGTTGTTCAATCAGCATCTCAAGGTCACCGCGCAGGAAACCAAAGCTGCCAAGGCCATCGCGAAGGCGGAGCGCTCCAAGAAGGACGCTGCCGCCGCGGTTGCGAAGATCAACAGCGATTCGGGCGCGTCGCCCGAAGACAAGGCCGCCGCCGAGACGGCGTACCGCGACGCGGTCGCAACACTCGCCGCGGTCAAGGCCGACCCGCTGACGAAGCCTCCGAAGCCAGAGCCCTCGGCCGACGCGGACACCGAAGCAGACCCGGGCACCGATTCTCCCGCCGACCCGGTAGCCGCAGCCGCCGACGACAGTGCTGAGGATCGCGCCGAAGACGAAGCTGAATCGGGTACTCCCGCGCAAGACGAGCAGGAATAACCAGCCGCCTCAGCCCAAAAAGGCTAGCTGCACCGACTCGGCGGGAGAATCGGTGCCACAGCCTACGTCTTTTCTCACATCAGCCCCAGGGACCCCAACTTTGGCCCCGGCCGCGACACCAGCACTCCCCGGAATTCGGCATGTGGATTCGGTAAAGCAGAGCGGTCGAACGCGCCGATACCACTGGCATGGATACCTCTTCAGCATCAAATGGTGGATGGTCGGTGCTTGTCGGAGCATCAAACGAAGCTGATCTCATCGAGAAGAGCCGGTCGGGTGACCACACCGCATACGTGTCGCTTATCCAGCTGCACGATGCCCACCTGCGTCGCTTCGTCTTCAACAGCTTCGGCTCCACCGCCATCATGGACACGGTGCTGGAAGAGGTCTATCACGACGCCTACGGCGCCCTCCGGTCCGAGATCGACGAACCGCCGTTCGGCACCTGGTTGTACCGGCGGGTCTTTGAAGCGTGCGAAGAAACCCGCGATGAGCTCCCCAACGACTACGCCGAACGTCTGGACTCCGAACTGGCGACGACCCTGCTTGAGATGCCGCTCGACCATGTCGCGGCCATCTCGATGGTGGCTGGCGAAATGGTCGACGAGAATCAAGCCGCGACCTTGCTTGGTACCGAGCCGAAGCCGTTCAAGAAAATGGTCTCCAGCGCCCGCTCAGCACTCGAAGAACTCGACCTCAGCGATGCCGACACCTTGATCACCAGCTACCGACCGGCCCGTCACGATCAGGACTTCTGGGTGGCCGTGTGCCGCTCGTTCGGTCCGGCAGACCCGCCGACCATCGAAGGCAAGTCACTCAAAAGGTCATCGGACGCCGAAGTTGCCGAAAGCAGCCGCCGCTGGATCCCTCGAATGTCCGGACTGCTCGCAGTGGTTGCGGTGTTCGTGATCGCCATCGTGGCCATCACCTCGATGTTTGGTGGCGCGGATGACGAAGCAGAATCGGGCGACGAGGGCAGCGCCCCAGCCCCGATCGTGCTCATCGTCGACGCCTAGGTCAGATCGCGCGACCTGCGGCCTTCCAGTACTCGTCCTTGAGTAGCCGCTTGTAGAGCTTGCCCGTGGGGTGACGAGGTAGCTCCTCGCGAAAGTCGACCGACCGCGGACACTTCACATCGGCCAGCTGATCGCGGCAGAACGCGATGAGTTCGCGTTCGAGTTCGGGCCCTGCCGCCGCCATGTCGACCGGCTGTACCACGGCTTTCACCTCTTCGCCGAAGTCATCGTTGGGGACACCGATGACCGCGACGTCGAAGACCTTGGGATGCATGGTCAACGCGTTCTCGGCCTCTTGTGGGTAGATATTCACGCCGCCCGAAATGATCATGTAGGCCTTGCGGTCGGTGAGATACAGGAAGCCATCGTCGTCGACCCGACCCACGTCGCCCAGCGTCGACATCTCGCCCATTCGTGAGTCCTTGGTCTTCTCCTCATCGCCGTGGTACTCGAATCCGCCGCCGCCCGAGAAGTAGACGCCGCCCTCTTCGCCAACCGGCAACTCGTTGCCGTCGTCGTCCAGGATGTGCAGCACGCCGAGCAGCGGCTTCCCCACCGACCCCTTGTGAGCCAACCAGTCCTCGGAGTTGAGATAGGTGAGGCCGTTGCCCTCGGTGCCGGCGTAGTACTCGTGCAGCACCGGCCCCCACCAGTCGATCATGCGCTCCTTGACATCGACCGGACACGGCGCAGCCGCGTGCACGGCATGCTGAAGGCTCGAGGTGTCGTAGTGGTTCCGGGTCTCCTCGGGCAGCTTCAGCATTCTCACGAACATGGTGGGCACCCATTGGCTTGCCGTGGCCTTGTACTCGGCAATGGCCGCCAGGGCTTCTTCGGGGTCGAAGCGGGGCATCGCGACCACGGTGGCCCCCACCCGCTGAAACGACAGGCAAAACCGCAACGGCGCGGCGTGATACATGGGCGCTGGAGACAGATAGATGGCGTCCTCATGGCAGCCGAACAGGAACTGAGCCAGGGTGAGCAGTCCTGGCGCGTGGCCGAGCGGCTCACCGCTCAGCGGCACCTTGATGCCCTTGGGTCGCCCCGTGGTTCCCGACGAGTAGAGCATGTCCTGCCCCTCGACCCGATCGGGAAGCGGCTCAGCGGGATACTTGGCGATCTCCTCAGCGAAGTCGGCATAACCGTCGACCGGTCCGCCAACGGCCAGCCGGATGCGAACGTTGGGCATCTGCTCGGCGAGTTCGGCGGCCTGGTCGGCCTTGTAGGGCGAAGTAATGAAGGCCTGCGACGTGGAGTTCTCGAGGATATAGGCCATCTCGTCGGTCTGGAGACGGCTACTGATGGCCGTGTAGTACAGCCCGGCGTAGTGACACCCCCAGGCGATCGCGAGATATTCGAGCCGGTTCTCAAGACAAAAGGCCACATGATCGCCGGGCCGGAGTCCCTCGGCGTGAAAGAGCTGGGACAGCTGGTTGGCCATCGCATCGAGCTCACCGTAGGTGAGTTGTTCGCCGGTGCCGGCCATGATGATGGCCGGCTTGTCGGGATTCTGGCGAGCCATCACACCCGGGTACAGCAGCGGCGTTTCTTCGGTGGTCTCGGTCATATGGCGAAGCTAGCAAGCACCTGTCGATCGATCGAACCGGTACTTCCCGATTAAGAATGCCCGCCATGGTGCCGATGACCTATGTGTGGCAGATCGTCGCGCGTCCCTATCGGTTGCTGAGCAGCTCCGACCGCTGATCCCTCTCGGGGTGGTGTGGCTCGGCGCGCTCACGCTGTTGCTTGCGCTCATCGTGCAGAACGTCATCCCCTATCGCGAACTGCTTCTTGACCCGTCCTATGCCAACGGGACTCCCTGGTACACCGGTCTCGTTTCGAACCTCGGAATTTTGGCTTGGACGACGGCCACCGTTGCTGCCGCGTCGGGAGCCTGGGTGAGTTGGTTGGGTGGCCGCCTAGGCGCCGCCGCAATGCTGCGAGGCGGCGCCGTTCTGTCGACGCTGCTGCTGCTCGACGACCTGTTTCAATTCCACAGTGTGATTCCCAATCGGCTGGGACTGCCCAAGGCCTCGTTTTATGCGATGTACCTGGGCCTTACCTGGTGGTGGATCGTCAGCGAACGGGTTGAGCTTCGACGCACCAACAACAAAATTCTCATCGCCGCGGGAGCGGCGTTTGCCGCATCGATCGGGATCGACCAGTTCGGACTGGGCAGCCGAGACGTCAGCCTGGTCCTTGAAGATGCGGCCAAATTTCTCGGCGTCCTGGCGTGGGCGATGTACTTCATCATCACCGCCCGCGACATCACCCGCTCGATTGTCACCGAACTCCGCCTGCAGGCAGCGCGTGCGGAAAGTGAAGCCCAAGCACTGCGAAACCCGGCTGACTGGCCGGTTTAATCGTCTGGCCGCTCATTCGCACTAGGGTTTCATCATCATGAGTGATCCTTGGACCACCATTCCCCAGCTGGTGGACTCAGCGGCCGCGTCCTGGCCAGATGACGAAGCGCTGGTCGAGGGCGACCTCCGCCTTACGTTCGCCCAACTGGCAGGCCATATACACAAAGCCGCTCGGGCGTTTCTCGCGGTGGGTCTCGAGCCGGGCGATCGCATCGCCGTGTGGGCGCCAAACATCAGCGAATGGATCGTCGCCGCGCTCGGTGCCCATATGGTCGGCGGGGTCGTGGTACCGATCAATACCCGGTTCAAGGGCCGCGAAGCCGGATTCGTGCTCAGCCGAAGCAAGGCCCGTTTCCTCTTCACCGTGACCGACTTTCTCGACACCAACTACGTCGAGTTGCTGCGCAGCGCCGGTGCCGGAGAAGACCTCGAACAGATCATCGTGATGCGGGGCGACGTCGCGGCCGACACGATCTCCTTTGTCGATTTCATCGACCGGGGCGATGAAATCGACGACGCGGTTCGCGCCGAGCGAAGCGCCGCGGTTGCGGGCGACGATCTTGCCCACATCATGTTCACCTCGGGCACCACCGGCGCCCCCAAAGGGGCGATGCTTCGCCACAGCGCCATCTGCAAGGCCTACCTCGCCTGGTCCGATGTCATCGGACTCGAGCTTGGCGACCGCTACCTCATCGTCAACCCCTTCTTTCACTCCTTCGGACTCAACGCCGGAATCCTGGCTTGCCTCATGAAGGGCGCGACAATCGTTCCCCATACCGTGTTCGACGTTCCCTCGGTCATGCAGCGAATCCCCGAAGAACGCATCACGATGCTGCCGGGTCCACCGGCCATCTACCAGACCATCCTCAACCACCCCGACCTCGACAGCTTCGATCTGTCGACACTGCGCCTGGCGGTCACCGGGGCAGCGGCGATTCCGGTGGAGATGATCACCCAGATGCGCGAGACGCTCGGGTTCGAGAAGGTCGTGACCGGGTACGGCCTCACCGAGTCATCGGGTATTGCCACGATGTGCCGCCACGACGATGATCCTCGCACCATCGCCACCACCTCTGGCCGAGCAATCGACGACGTCGAGGTGATGGTGGTCGACGACGAAGGCAACGAAGTCGAGCGCGGCGAACCCGGCGAGATCCTGATCCGCGGCTACAACATCATGGCGGGCTACCTCGACGATCCCGAGCAGACTGCGGCGGCGATCGACGACGATGGCTGGTTACACAGCGGCGACATCGGCGTGATGGATAAGCGCGGATACGTCGATATCACCGACCGCAAAAAGGACATGTTCATTGTCGGAGGCTTCAATGCCTACCCGGCGGAGATCGAGAACACCCTGTCGTCCCACGACGATGTGGCGGCGGCTGCGGTGGTTGGGGTTCCCGACAAACGACTCGGCGAGGTGGCGATGGCCTGGATCGTTCCGGCCACCGATAGCGAGAGCACCGAGGACGATCTGCGCAAGTGGTGCCGCGAAGAGATGGCCAACTACAAAGTGCCGCGCTTCTTCCGGTTTGTCGACGCACTCCCGTTGAACGCCAGCGGCAAGGTACTCAAGTACGAGCTGAGAACCCGCGGCGCCGAGATTGCCGCGGCAGCTGAGTCGGAAGCCTAGGGATCGAGGAGCCCGAGAGCACGGGCATTGTCCTGCACCGCGGTCACAAAATCTGGATGTACCCCGTCGAGGTGTAACAGGGTCTGTGTGCGGTCGAGTCGCAACCGCACACGCGCCATGCGAGCCCGCGTCGACGCGAACATCCACCAGACCAACGCCACGATTGCCACTGCGCCGAAGCCGATCTGGATACCGACACCAAGGTCGCCAATCAGCACGATCAGAAACACCACGGTCGCCAGACCACCGAGCACGCCGGCGATTAAGGCCGTCCTGGCGGTCGCGCGAAGCTCATCGAGCGAGGCCGAACTGAGCGGGATTTCGACGTGCGTGCCCGTGCGCCCGCGGAGCCGCCAGATCACCGCCAACGCCAAGATGCCAAGTGGCCCCAGCAGCAACAATCCAAGCCAGGCAGCGCTGAAGGACTCCGATCGCTCCTCGACCACCCCATCGGCAGTTGTGCCGGTCTTTGCGCACACCATAGGCAGGGGTTGGTCGTGAGCATCGGCTACCGGCACCACGATTGTGCGGTCGGCGGAGGAGCTTCGAACAATACTGCTGCCGAGAAATCGTACGGCGAGCACCGGGATGGCCAGGACGAGCGGGAACGCAACGAGAACCAGAAGTTCGGTGGACCCCAACGACCCCACAGCTGTTGCCTCAGCCCTTTCGGGTGCGACGGCCGGCTCGAGAGAACCGCCAACCAAGCAGCAGGCCACCGGCGGCCACCAACAGAGGAATCGCCATCGTCAGGACCAGTTCCATGTCTCGACTACCCGTCTTTTCCGGCCACGACACCCCGGTCGTGCAGACCGCCGATTTCGGCGTCGGTGAGACCCAACAACTCGGCCAATACCTGATCGGTGTGCTCGCCGAGAAGTGGTGCCCGGCCGACCGGGACGCGATCGAGCGCCGAGAAGTCGAGCGTGGAGCCATTCATGAGGAACTCGCCGAGTTGTGGATGTTCGACCGTCTCGAACATGGGGTTCTCCGGTGAACATCGGGGGTCCTCGGCCACCAGCTGCTGGAACGTCTGATACGGCCCCCAGCACACCCCGTGTTCATCGAGGCTGGCGGTGGCCTCCGACAGCGTGTGGGTCGCGAACCACGGTTCGAGCAGTGCGGTGATGTCGTCGCGGGCAGCGAAACGGTCGCCCTCGACCGAGAAGTCAAGCTTCCGGTCGGCCGCCAGTTGGGCCACGGAGGCTTCGGTCTGAGTGCATGCCAACAAGCTCGACCATTGGCGAGAGGTGATGCCGACCACCATGACCCGACGGCCGTCCGACGTGGCAAAGTCGTGGCCGTACGCCCCATAGAGGTCATTGCCGTAGCGCGGCCGTTGCTCGTCGTTGATCTGGGCCTCGGCGATATGGCCGAGGTTGGAGACCGCCATGAGCGCGATGTCGGCCAGCGACAGCGAAACGAGCTGCCCATCGCCCGTGCGGCCCCGATGTCGTTCGGCGGCCAGGACACCAAGCGCCGCTTGTTGTCCGGCCACCAGATCCCAGGCGGGAAGCACGTGGTTGATCGGCTCCGAGGATCCGACCGGCCCGGTGGCATCGGGATACCCAACGGCACAGTTGACCGTGTAGTCCAGAGCCGTGGATCCGTCGCGGTTCCCGGTGAGGTTCACCATGATCAGGTCATCGCGGTGCTCACGAAGGTTGTCATAGGACATCCAACCCCGGGCGGGGAAGTTCGACAGGAAGATCCCACCTTCAGGACCAGGCGTCGCGATCATGGCGGTGAGTAGTTCGCGTCCCTCGTCGGATCGAAGGTCGACCGCGACCGACTTCTTCCCTTTGTTGAGGCTCGCCCAGTAGATGGAATCGCCACCCGCCGACAGCGGCCAGCGCTTGTGGTCGATACCTCCGCCGATCGCGTCGAAACGGATGACGTCGGCCCCGAGTTGGGCGAGGGTCATACCGCCAGAAGGTGCCGCAACGAAGGCCGAACCTTCGATGACACGGAGTCCGTCGAGAATCTGGTACACGAGCGTCGGCTTCCCGGTGGTTCTAGGAGTTGACGTCGACGACGACGCGCCCGCGGACCTTGCCTTCGATGATGTCGTTCGCGACCCCGATGACGTCGGCCAGCGCAACCTCGGTGGTCATCGACTCGAGCTTGGCCGGCTCGAGATCAGAGGCCAGGCGCTGCCACGCGACCTTCCGCTTTGCCTGGGGGACGGTGACCGAGTTGATGCCGGCCAGTGTTATGCCGCGCAGGATGAAGGGGGCTACGGACGCGGGAAGGTCCATTCCCTGGGCGAGTCCGCACGCTGCGACGCAGCCGTCGGGTTGGGTCATCGACAACACGTTGGCGAGCGTGTGGCTCCCCACCGCGTCGACGCCACCGGCGAAGCGGGTCTTGTTGAGCGGCCTTGCGGGTCCCGACAGCTCATCGCGATCGATGATCTCGCTTGCGCCGAGGGCGGTCAGGTAGTCGGACTCCTCGGGACGACCCGTGGATGCAACGACTTGGTAGCCGAGTTTGGACAGGATGGCGACTGCGGTAGAACCAACGCCACCGGCTGCGCCGGTAACGATGATGGGTCCCGATTCGGGCGTGATGTCGTGCTGTTCGAGGGCCATCACACACAGCATCGAGGTGTAGCCGGCGGTGCCGATAGCCGCCGCGGTTCGGGTGCTCATGTCATCGGCAAGTGGGGTGAGCCACTCGGCGTTGACCCGGGCCTTCTGCGCAAGCCCGCCCCAGTGTTTCTCGCCAACCTCCCAGCCGTTGAGCACCACCTTGTCGCCGTCGCTGAACGAGTCGTTCGAGCTGGCGCTCACCGTGCCGGCAAAGTCGACGCCCGGCACCATGGGCCACGTACGTACGATGGGCGACGTATTGGTGATGGCCAGACCGTCCTTGTAGTTGATGGTCGAGTAGTCGATATCGACCGTGACGTCGCCGTCGGGGAGCTCGGACTCATCGACCTGAGCGATGTCGGCAGAGAACGAAGTCTCGTCGCCGGACTCCTCTTTGCGAAGAACAAGTGCGTTGAACATGGCCGAGTTTTAGCACTGCTCGGCAATCCTCAACGAAACGTCGAGCTCACGACTTCCCTCCGGAGCGAAATAGGTGTTGTTTCATGTTGTTCGATATAGTTTCTGTCCATGTGGACAAATGTGAAGCCCCCAAAGTCAGGTTCGACTCCCGTGGCCGTTGTTGCGATTGTTTCGATTGTGGCCATGGTGGCTGCGGTTCTGGGACTGGCGACGATCGGGGCCGACCGGGCAGAAGCCCAGGGCGTGCCTGCCCCCGATGTCTGCGCGGTCACCAACGCCGATGCAGGAGCGTTCGTGTTCTGGAGCGCGGTCGGCGGCGCTTCGGAGTATGTGTACGCCACCCGATTCAACAACGGTCCAGAACGTTTTGCCCGCACCGCCGAATCCTCGCTGTTCATCCCGACAGAGCAGGGCCGGGTCACCGGAATGCGGGTCGCCACCGTCATCGGAGGAGCAACGTCGAACTCGACACTCTGCACCGTTGACGGGGCCGGTGGACCCCCGGCACCAGCACCAGCGCCCCAACCACCTGCCCCTGAGCCAACACCGGCACCCCAGCCAC
>CAZGVQ010000045.1:0-12282 GCA_964529355.1 uncultured Acidimicrobiales bacterium | reverse complement strand
TGCACCGCCCGAAGACCCCTCGACAGCCCCGTTTCGCCAAGAGGATTGGGTACAACCAGCCGACATCGCGCCGGCATTAGGGGAGGGTTGGAGCGTGGAGGTACACGAGACCCGCCCGCGCCCCGGCGAACATCACGAAGGGTCGCCCCACAGCCATGACGTCGTCGTCCGAGCCCGAAAGATCTGACACAGTACGCTCCCGATATGGCTCCCTTCCTGGTGCACGGACTGACTCGCTCCTACTTCACCCGCAAGGTCGTTGGTTACCTCGACTACACCGACCAACCGTGGCGACTCGAGCCCTGCCCGCCGCACCTTCACCCGGCAGCGATCGAGGCGGGATGGACGGGAGGCATCCCGGTGGTGGCGAAACCGGACGGCGAACTGATGTGGGACTCCACCGGCATCATCGAGCACCTCGATATCTCAGCCCATGCCAAGCACAAGGTGCTTCCCGAGAACCCAACGCTGCGGTTTCTCGCCTATCTGCTCGACGATTTCTCCGATGAATGGCTCTACCGTCCGGCTGTTGGGAGTCGGTGGAGCTATCCCGCAAACACCGAGACCGCTGGGTGGCAGATCGCCGAAGAGCTGTCGGTGGCCGTAGGTCTTCCCGGCGGCATGGTTCATCCAAACGTCGTGGAGTCGATGACCGCCAGCCTTCCACGCCTCGGGGTCACCGCGGAGAACATGGGTGCGTGGATGGATCAGGTGCTGACCCCGTGGGTGCAGGCGCTCGAGATTCACCTGGGCGGCGGCGGTTACCTCTTTGGAGGTCGACCGTCACTGGCTGATTTTGCGATCTTTGGTGCCAACGTGGCGCACTTCGTTGGCGATCCGTATTGCCGCGACCTGGTCGACCGACACGGTCCGGCCGTCGTGGCCCACACCCACCGCCTGCAACTTCCGCACAATCAAGAATTCGGCGAGTGGGGCGAGGTCGACGATGCACCCGAGTCGCTTATCGGTGTGCTCGCTCAGGCGGGTCGCCACTACCTCCCGTGGGTCGCGAAAGCGACGGTGGACGGCAGCGCCACGGTCGACTTCGGCGACGGGGTCACGGCCCAGATCGAGTCGACGCCGTTTCTCGACGATGCCCGCGGAATCATGCTCGCCCGATACGTGGCGTCGCGATCGCCCGAACTCGATGCGATTCTTGAGCAGGCCGGGATTCGCCACTACTTCGCGGCGCACACCGACCAGGCCACCGAGGTTCCCGATCGTTCCGGGGGGTCGCAGCCCAAGAACAACCGACCCTACGCGATCAACTGACCGGCGTCACCAAGCGCTACATGGGCTCCGATGACGACACTTCGTAGCGTTTGAGGTCTCGCCCCGTGACCGTGATGGTGCCGAGGGCTTCTCCGAACGTGGCCATGTGTGGCATGGCGAAGTGCGCCTCCAGGTCGGCCGCGGAGTCCCACACCTCAAAGATCTGCACGCTGCCCGGGTCAGCCACACTCACGCTGAACACGTACTGCTGACAACCAGGTTCCTGCACTGTGGCCTCCATCATCACGGAGGCCGCCTCACGCAGTTTGTCGACATCGGCGGGGTCTATGGAGATTGTTCCGGCAACGATAAGCATGGCCGCAACACTAGACGACCGGGTCACGCTTCTCTGCGGACTCTTCTCTTGGCTCTTGGTGGTTCTGGCGAGGAAATTTCAGTTTTGGGCAACCGTTAGCCGATACTGGGAAGAACAAATCGAAGGGGATTCGAATGCTTGCAGTTATCGTTCCCGCAGGTGGCGGGCTTTTTCTGATCGCGATGTTGTGGGTCTGGGCCTTGGTTGACATCGCGGCTACCGACAGCGTTGTGACCCGCAAGATGCCAAAGGCGTCGTGGCTCAGCCTGTGTTTTTGACTGCCCGGAATCGGCGCGGTCGCGTGGATACTGATGGGACGCCCCGAAGGGGCCGGAATGTCGCTTGGCGGCCAAAAACGAAGGCGATCAGCCCCGCTTCCGTATAAGGGAAATCCGGTCCGGGGTGGCGCAAGGCCAGCGCGGTCTCGCCCGGCGAGGGTTCGCGGCCCAGAGGATGACCCGAGTTGGGCTACCAGTACGAAGCCGTCCATCGCTCAGCGCAGCATCGAAGACTCACCTGCCGTGCGGGAACGGAAACAGCTCGAACGAGAAGCAGAGCTCGCCAAGCGAAAATCTCAACCGGACGATCCCAACTCGAGCCCCACCGAGACCTAACGCACAGAACGCTGTACCCGTTGCACTTTGACCTAGGTCCGTGGAGTGCCAATCTGTGTGCGGATCACACTGTGCGGATCACACTGTGCGGATCACACAAGGGGGAGCGCTATGGGTAGGTTCAGCAACGAAGAGGTCGCCGAGGCTTTTGCCAGATATCGGCAGTTAGGCGTCGGCGAGCACAACTGGAGTGGTTGGGCGGATCTGTTCACCGACGATGCCACCTACGTCGAGCACTTCCTGGGGAGCTTCAACGGGCGCGATGAGATCCGCGAGTGGATCGTGTCCTGCATGAAGGACTACCCCAACATGAGCCTCTGGATGGATTGGTGGACCATCGAGGATGACCGCGTGGCGCTGTACATCTGGAACAACCTCCCCGACCCAACCGGAACGGGAAAGCGGTACGGCTTCCCGAACACCACCGTGCTGCACTACGCAGGCGATGGCCTCTGGGATCACGAAGAAGACTTCTACAACCCCGCCGACGCCACCAAGGTTTGGACCGAGTGGTTCAACGACGGCGGACGGCTCGACCTCCCCATCGACAAGTCGCTCCAAGGCGTCGACGATTGGGCCCCGGAGGTTCCCACCGAAGCGCATTCGCGTGACGAGGTCGAGAGTGAGTTCAACGCCTACCGCAAGCGGGGCGAGATCGCGGTTGCCACTGGCGACTGGCACCAGTGGGCCGACCAGTTCACCGCCGACGCCCGCTATCGCGAGCACCACTACGGCACGTTCACCGGCCAGGACGAGATCCGAGAATGGATCACCAACACCATGGGGCCGTTTCCGCAGATGTTCTTTCCCACGGATCACTTCATGATCGAGGGAAATCGAGTGGTAGCGGTCATCCCCAATTGCCTGCCCGACCCGACGGGCGGAAGCGATGAGTACGGATTCAACGTGCACGTGATCCTTCACTACGCCGGCAACGGTCTGTGGAGCTACGAGGAAGACGTCTACAACCCCAAGGAAGCTGCCGACTGCGTGAAGAGCTGGATTGCCGCCGGCGGAACGATGGGGGAGTAGCCGGTGGGCGTAGCGCAATACGTACCCAGCGCCGAGGTCGCTGAGATCCGCGACCAGATCGATCACCCGGTCATCGACGGCGATGGGCATCTGATCGAGTTCGTGCCCTGGCTTCGAGACCTCATGGTCGATATGGCCGATGAGTCGGTCGCCAAACGGTTCGACACTCTCGTGCACGGTTCAGCCGCGGTCAGGGGAGTGCCCAAGGAGGCTCGCCGACAGCTGGGAGTCTCGCGCAGTTCCTACTGGGCGCTACCGGCACGAAACACCCTCGACCGGGCCACCGCCATGCTCCCCGAGCTGTTGTATGACCGCCTCGATGAGATCGGCGTCGACTTCGCGTTGCTGTACCCCACCTACGGCCTGACCGTCGTCGGCATCGCCGACGACGAGCTTCGCGGCGCCATCGCTCGGGCGTGCAATCGCTACATCGCCGAGGCGTACGCCCCGTTCCGCGATCGACTCGAGCCCGTCGCCTCGATCCCGATGTTTACGCCCGACGAAGCCATCGCCGAACTCGACTACGCGGTCGGCGAGCTTGGTCTCAAGTCCGTGATGATGGCTGGCGTCGTGCCGCGGGCCTTCGACGGAGCGCCCAATGAGCGAACCAGTCGGTGGATGGACACGCTGGGCCACGACAGCATGTACGACTACGACCCCGTGTGGCAGAAATGTCTGGACCTTGGTGTCTGCCCCACGTTTCACGCCAGCGGCATGGGATGGGGGAGTAGGACCTCAACCACCAACTACGTCTACAACCACATTGGAAACTTCGCGACGGCCGGCGAGGCGACCGCACGCTCGCTCATCTTCGGTGGCGTGACGAAACGATTTCCCGACCTGCGCTTCGCCTTTCTTGAGGGTGGTGTTGCCTGGGGGGTGAACCTTCTCGCCGACCTCCTCGGACACTATGAGAAGCGCAACCGTCAATCACTCGAGCACTACAACCCGGCCAATCTCGATCGAGAGCAGATCTCGCAGCTCATCGCCCAATACGGCAGTTCCGGACACCACGACCGGACCGACCGGCTCGAACTCGCCCTCACCATGCTCAGCGACCCGGATGAGTTGCCCGACCAGGTCGACGACTTCGCTGAAAGCGCAATTACGTCAGTTGACGAAATAGTGGACATTTTCACGCGGCAGTACTTCTTCGGATGCGAAGCGGATGACCCGATGAACGCCATGGCCTTCGACAGCAGTCGAAACCCGGCCAACGCAACCCTCCAGGCGATGTTCGCCAGCGACATCGGCCACTGGGACGTTCCCGACTTCCGTGAGGTGCTTCCTGAGGCATGGGAGTTGGTCGACGACGGCCACATCAGCACCGACGATTTTCGGGCGTTTACGTGCGACAACATCCGGTCGCTGCTGACCGCAGGAAACCCGGACTATTTCGCCGACACGGTAGTAGGTCGCTGAAGCCGAGCATCCCTGCAATATCAGGCCCAAGTTGAGGGAAAACGCCGGAAATCTTCGTTATGTAAAGTCAACGGGCTCTGAATTGAGGAGGCGGTGTGCGCCACGGCATTGGTGAGCCAGAACCAAAGGGAATCGGTGCTCCGGTGGTCCATTGCACGACTCTCAAGCTCATGGCTAGGACTTTAGTGAGCTACGTCGAGCGCCAGTCGACCAGCAGCGGCAGCCGTTCGTGGCGGCGCACGAAGAGACTGTGCTCCCAGGTCGGAGGGTCGGCCGGATCAAGGCTGAAATCGGTGGTCTCATCAAGAAGGCCGCTCACCGCGACGCTCGCTTCCATACGGGCCAGGCCGGCACCGACGCAGTGGTGAATCCCTCGGCCGAAGGCGAGATGGTTCTTGACGATCTGGCGATCCAGCACGACCTCATCAGGTCGTTCGTATTCGGCCGGATCTCGATTGGCCGACGCCCACAACAGCAACACCGTGGTACCCGGCTCAAGCGCCACGCCACCAAGCTCACAGTCGCGTTTCACCTGACGGAAGTGACCACGAAACGGCGATTCCAACCGCAGCACCTCTTCCAAGAATGGTTGGAGTAGGTCGCGATCGGCGCGGATGCGTTTTTGGAGCCCGGGATCGTCGGCCAACATCCGAACCGCGTTGCCTATCAGAGATGCGGTGGACTCCCCTCCCGCTCCGAGCAGGATGACCAGGGTTCCCACCGCTTCTTCAAGGGTGAGCTCGCCGTTCGTTACGGCCCGTGCGCAGACCCCGAGCAAGTCGTCGGCTGGCTCGGCTGCGGCTTCTATCAATGCGGTGGCCAGGTACAGACCGCTTTCGGCAGCTTCGGCGGCAAGCGCCTCCATGCCCGCGCCATCGTGGGCACCCGATAACAACGCGGTGCCGTTCATGGCCCACCCCATTACCTGAGGCCAATCGCTGGCCGGTAGGCCGATCACGTGGGCGATAACCCGAGCAGGCACCGGGTTCGCCACCGTCGATGTCCACTCCACAGATCGACCCTTGCCTCTGGCGAGAGTCATCTGTTCGTCGACCAAGATCTCGACCTGCGGTTTGATGGTGGCCATCCGTTGGGCGACCAGTTCGGGGAACACCAGGTTTCGGTGGCGGGTGTGTTCAGGCGGGTCGGCGGTGGCGAGCGTCGTGGTGCCGGCGTCCATGTCACCCGTCTCCCACAGAGCGGGCTCGTCGTCGTCACGCACGATCAACGCATCGAGGTGGTTTGAAAAGTCTTCGACCCGCCGAATGGCCTCGACCACGTGCCCATATGACGCGACGTACGCCACCGGGAGACCCGGAACCTTCCACACCGGGTGACTTTGTCGTAGATGGGCATAGAAGTCGGTGGGGTCAGCCAGCGTCGCGGCATCGAGAATCGTCCCAGGATGCAGGTCCATGGCACTGTTTACCACCGTGGCGCCGTAGCGCGAGGGCTATTCGTCTCGGGTGGTGCAGAGCTCGGGGTCATGGCACGCGAACACAAACCGATCCTGCTCCGGGTCGGCTGTGGTCATGCCGTTGGTCGGGTGACCGGTGAATTCGCCGACCTTCACCAGCGTGTTTCCGTCCGCCCACGACATCTGTAGGCCGTGCTCGGGTTCCCATTCGACGTTGCCTTCGATCGTCGCGAAAACGGTTCGTTGAGAAACGTATTTGCCAGCGTCCACAGCGGTGAAGCTCAGGAACTTGGGTTTTACGAACTCCCCTATGGTTTCAAGCGTCGGCATTTCGTTGCCCATCTCTTCAAGCACCTCGGGCCCAACGGCTTCGACCGTCAGTTTGCAATAAGCAAGGAGATGGCGAGCGTCCCGATGCTGATCGTTGGCGCCAAGCGCGAGGAAGCTTCTCAATGTCGGGAGTAGCTCGGACTGGTCGATGTCCTCAAAGATCTGCAGTTCGAGCGGCTGGTCTCCAAAGTACGGCACGGTGACTTTCTGGCGGTCCTGGAGTATCGCTACCAATTCTTGATCAGACATCGACGGCAGCAACGGAATGATGGGCACGTCCGGTTCGGTCCCAGCGCCGATCTGTCGAGCGTCGGGGTCTACGACGGATTCATCGAACGGCAGGAAGATGTATCGCCTGGTCTGAGTTTCGTTTCTGTGCTTGGCGTACACCTCCAGCTGAAGCTCGTGTTCGCCAATGGTGCCGGAATAGGCGATCGGCGCTTCAGCGACGTAGTAGTGGACAAAGGAAAGATCGCCGGTCTCGAGCGAAAACGGAACCCCGTGTTCGTACCTCGAGTCCTCCCGGTTGAACCACGGCTTGAGTTGCTCGGCGGTGGCCGGCGCTGTTCTGGCAACGATTACTCGGCCGTCCGGGTAGAAGCGAAGGTTGTCGAATGCCTCGTCTGAGACCGCTTGATAGACCCCGTCGAACTGAAGCGAGGGCTCAGGGCTCGAAGAATCGTTCATAGCAGGATAGTACCGCTGGTTTGTGAGGCCCCCAGGGCTTCTTGGGGGCTTTCCCCCCTAGGTGACGGCCCGGAAAACTACGACGATTCAGGTATGGAAACCCCCGTCGCTACCACCACCTCAGCCCTAACCGATGCGGCCCATGCCGTGCTCGGTTTCTACTACGCCAACGCAAAGGTCATCTTTGCCGTACTGATCGCCGGTGCGGTTGTCGGTGAGTTCGTGATCCGCTGGCTTCGGGGCCGCGACCTCCAGCTGCGCAGCACCACAACGTCGATTGTTTCGGCGTTTGCGTTCATGGGAGTCAAATTGCTCGTAGGTAAGGCGCTGTTCATCGGCCTCGGACTCTACATCTACCAACAACACCGCCTGTTTGATCTCGATCTCGGCGACCCGTTGGTGTGGATCGGCGTCTTTCTGATCCGTGACCTCGTGTACTACTGGGTGCACCGCACCGAACATGTTGTGCGGCTGCTGTGGGCTTCGCACCTGGTGCACCACTCCCCCGAGACCATTGGTATGGCTACCGCGGTGCGTGTTCCGTGGATGGAAGCGCTCTATAAACCATGGTTCAGCTTGTGGATGCCGCTACTCGGATTCAACCCGGTGGCCGCGATTGCGTTCGATGTCTTCGCCGCAACCCTGTCGCAGGCTCAGCACACCGAGCGGTTTGCGGTGAACCCGAAAAGCATCTTTGGCAAGTTCTTTGTGACGCCGTCTCATCACCGGGTGCATCACGGCTACAACCCTGAGTACATCGACAAGAACTTCGGCGCAGTGCTCATCGTCTGGGACAAGCTCTTTGGCACCTTTGCCCCGGAGGCCGCTCCGGTGAAGTTCGGCGTCGGCAAGGTCGATGCGGTGGTGACTCCCGCCGATGCGCTCGTGGGAGGCTTCGCTCGACTTCGCGCCGACGTACGCGGACTGCCCTTTGTTGCGGCTGTCGGCGTGTTGTTTTCGATGCCAGGCTCGGCGCTCCCGGTCACCCGTGATTAGGGCACCTTCGGAATCGTGCCGATCTCGTAGCTGGCTCTGTCGCGCGTGGCAGCTAGATAATGGTGGGACCTTTGCGCGATTCGAGTTCTGTCCAGAACCACTCGTCGGTAGCCGCGTCATTTCGTTCCGCACCCACTCTTTGAAGCTCGTAAAGCTTCCCGGTTCGTTTCTCGAACACGATGTACCGGTTGTCGCTGTGCTTTTTCACCACCGCAGTGTTGCTGGGCCATCGGTTGGCCGACCGCATTCGACGCATACGTCGACCAAGAAAAGATTGAAAAAGGATCACCGATGTCGGTGACGAAGGTTTCCCGCGCATTTCATAAACCTTGTTCTCTGAAAAGATCGCCGACCCGCTCGACCATCTCATTGTGGTATCTAAATCGGCGATCGGCTCCGCCGCCTTAACAAGTTTGACGACGAAATTGTCAGGACAATCGCCTGGTCAAAGGGGGTATTCCGGTTGGTCTCAGGCTTTCTTCACCTTGTCGGCCGTGATCAGGATCCGCCGGCCGTCGACCTTGCCTTCGATCGGATGATCGCCGGCGACCAATCGGATCGATCGGACTTTGGTGCCTATCTTGACGCCTCCGGACTTCCCGTTGAGCTTGAGGTCCTTGATGACCACCACGTCGTCGCCTGAGGCGAGGATGTTCCCGTTCGAGTCGCGAACCTCCCCGATGCCTTCGGACTCGTCGAACCACTCGTGGCCACAGGTGGCACACTCGAAACCGTCATCGGAAGTCATCGGTTCAGGCATTGTGCAGATCGGGCACAGCAATTCGAGGGGCATGCCTTTGTCTATCGCGTGCGGGTGGAAAGTCCGCAGAATTGCGGCGCTAACTATCCTGTCCGGCCGGTGATCCACCCGCCGTTCCCGGCTGTCCGAGAAGGGCAACTCGGACGCGGATGTGGGGCCGGTGAAGCGGATTGGCGTCCAACTCGACCGCCTCGGCAGTTATGAGGAGGTGGTGCACTCCTTCTGCGTCGGCAGCCCCCACAAATTCGGCGCGGAGGCGTAGGGGAACTTCGTAATGAGCGACGATCCGGTCGCCGCTGCGGGCCGCGGCGTCGTTGGCGGCATACAGATTGTCGTCAGCTGAGCCCCAATCGTGTTGTTGAAAGCGTTCAAGGCTCAAGCGAACCAGCTCGGCGGCCGCATGGGACGCCGTGTCGCTCGATGCCTTTGAGCCAACGTCCAATACCAAAGACACTTCAGGACTCTTGTCGATCACCGCACCGAATTCAATCACTTGGCGCGTCCCGACTTCGTTCTACTTCCTACCCTCACCTCGACCAACAATAGTGGATCATAATGTTTCCTACACATTTCGCCTCGTCAGGTCGTCGATTTCGCTGGTTTCGTCGTCGTGGTTGCTGGTCGTTCGCCTTGGTTTTGTGGGACGCTTCGGCGCATGGTCAGACTGAGCGATCTCCACGAAGCCGAAGCCGAACACCTCCGCAGCCGAGCGGACGACATGGAACGGGTTCCGCCCGGCGATTGGATCACCCCCAAGCCGCTGACTGAATCCACCGTGGCCATCGTGTCGACGGCCGGGCTGCATCTCCGCAGCGATGCACCCTTCGCTCTCGGAGCGTTGGACTACCGGGTGATTCCCGCCGAAACCGAGTGGGGCGATGTCGTCCTGTCCCATATCAGTACCAACTTCGATCGCAGCGCGTTCCAGGAAGACCCCAACATCTCCTTTCCGCTCGAGCGGCTGCATGAAATGGCCCAAGCCGGAGAGATAGACGCCGTAAGCCCCCGCCACTACTCCTTCATGGGAGCCATGCCCTTCCCGGCGATGTTCGAAGACACGGGCA
The DNA here is from genome assembly GCA_964529355.1 of uncultured Acidimicrobiales bacterium. GTDB lineage: Bacteria > Actinomycetota > Acidimicrobiia > Acidimicrobiales > SHLQ01 > CALLQB01. Next base: position 2,372 of record CAZGVQ010000045.1, on the reverse strand, counting down.
CCGAGGTTGGTCGCATGCTGGCGGCTGATGGGGTTGATGTCTGTCTCCTGGTACCGGTTTGACCGTTGTGCACGGGCGCAGTTGGCGCCTTGAGCAAGTACATCGAGAGGGCGGGCGTGGCGTGCACCTCAATCAGCCTCGTCCGCGAACAGAGCGAAGTTGTTGGCCCAACGCGAGCACTCTGGGTTCCCTTTGCCCTCGGACGACCGCTCGGTTCCGCAACCGACGCCGAGTTTCAGAAGACGGTGATGCGGCAGGCCTTTGAACTGCTCGATTCGGCCACCGAACCAACCATCGCCGACTACGAAGGCCCTGAACCCGACGAGGCGGGTCCAGGCCAGTGGGCGTGTCCACTCAATCTGGGCCCCGTCGTCGACGATACGCTCGAAGGCCGTCTGCTGGCCGAAGTCGCCCGTTTGAAGACATGGGCCACGCAAACCCGCGATGCGCGCGGGCGCACCCTGTTCGGGGTAAGTGGGGCCTCGGAGGATCAGATCGATGAGGTCGCGAGAGCTTTGGTAGCAATAGCCACTGCCGAATCTATCGACGACATGCCATCAGACGAGGCGGAGTGGGCGTTCGCCATGCCCCTCCTTACCCGGCATCTGGCTGATGATCTTCGCACCTTCTACCATGAAGCCATCGCCGCGCAGCCCGGGTCGGCCGCGCCGAACCACGACGCGTTGAATGACTGGATTTTCGGCGGTACCGCGTTGGGTGAAACGCTTCTCGCGGTTGCCGACCGGCTCACCAAGGCCGAGGACCCGATGGCCGACCTGGTGCGCGGTCTGCTCATCCCCGAGGGGCGCTACAACGGCGGCAGCGCCTTCTAGGTATGCCCATAGCGCCTGAGAGGATGGCTCGTGTGCGATGTCGCGACTCCATCCTCGCGCTGGTCATCGGGGTATGCGCACTGATGGTCCTAGGGGCCTGTACGTCGGCGGAAACCGATGCTCCGCCCGCAACTCCAACGCGGGCTCCGTTTGCAACCGCGCAGTGTCGACAGGGAGCAGACTGGCCTGCATCGACCGACCTCACACCGGTCGGCAGAACGGCCGGCGATATCGACTTCGACGGGCTGGCCGACGATGTTTCGGTGTTCGCCGAACGAATCGAGGGAAACGAGGGAGGCGAGGGAAACGCCGCCGCCTGGGTGCGAGTCCGCTTCGGCAACCTCGGTGTTGTCACCGGCCCGTGGGCCGGCCAGGGCTTCGAGCCGGTCGATGATCTGCAGATCCGCCTCACCCAACTTTCTGCATCGCCTGAGGGTTCTGAGCTGGCAGAGATCATCCTGCAGGTCGGCCAGCCAACCGGACAGCGCCGATGGTCGGTGCTTGCCACCCAGAATTGCGAGCTCGTCACCACCTCCCTCGACGGGGCCGTGTTCGAGTTCAACACCGGTTCCGATTCCGGCATCTCCAGTAGCGGTGGCTGTATCTATGACGCCGAGGACGAGGTGGCGTTCGTCCTGATCAGGAGGGACCTCAACGAAGGCGCGTGGGACACCGAGAACTACGAACTTCGGGCCACCGAGTGGCAACTCATCGACAGCACTCGTATCGCTGACTTTCCCGTTGGTGACGGGAGCGTCTACTTCCCTATTGGCCCCACGCTCGACAGCTGCGTCCCCACCCCTGGCTGAGCTAATCGCTCGGGCCAGAGTGGCTGAGTCCGGGCACCAGCGTGGGAATGGCGAAGATGAGCAGGCTCGAAACGAGTACCGCCACACCCACCATCACCAGCGGAGCGCCCGAGAACATATCGAGTTCGAAGTATTCGCGTGCTGAGGGCAGGGCCAGAATCAGGCCGTAACCGGCGGCCATCAACACGGCGACGCCCACCTTCCAGAGTCGGAGCGGGCGGCTGGCCGTGATGAGTACGGCCAGGCCGATGCCGAGCAGCGTGATGGTGGCAAGGGTGCGTTCTTCGCTGAGGGCGAGGTCGAAGTTACGGCGGGCGATCTCGTACACGACGAAGGTGGCGGTACCTGCGATGATGCCCGCGGGCAGCGAAAATCGAAGCACCCGATCGAGGAAGCCCGATCGCACCCGGGTGACTTCGGGTGCCAGGGCTAGAAAGAAGCCGGGAATCCCGATGCTGAAGGTGCCGATGACCGTGAGCTGTCGAGGAAGAAACGGGAAGGGGCTCCCAACCACGCCAATGGCAATCGTCAGCAGCACCGCATAGACGGCCTTGGTCACAAAGAGGTTGGCCACCCGCTCGACGTTGTTGATGACCTTCCGGCCTTCATCGACCACCACCGGCAAGCTCGAGAACGCATTGTCGGTGAGTACCAGATCGGCGATCGACCGGGTGGCCGCGCTGCCGGACCCCATCGCGATCCCCAGGTCGGCATCCTTCAGGGCGAGCAC
>CAZGVQ010000044.1:0-12294 GCA_964529355.1 uncultured Acidimicrobiales bacterium | reverse complement strand
GTCGCGGAAGATCACCGGAGCGGCACCGGTGCCGCTCCGGTGATCTTCCGCGACCACATCAGCATTCCCACCATTCCGGCCCTGGCCCGAGCCCGCCGCCATCTGGATGCGCGCGGCCACCAGGACATCACGCTCATCATCACCGGCGGACTCCGAACTCCGGCGGACTTTGTGAAGGCTCTCGCGCTGGGCGCCGATGCAATCGCGGTTTCGAACGCGGCAATGCAGGCCATCGGCTGCATCGGTATGCGGGCGTGCAACACCAACAACTGTCCCGTGGGTATCGCCACCCAGAAGCCGGAGCTTCGGGCCCGGCTGCCAGTCGACGAAGCCGCCGACCGGCTCGAGAACTTCTTTGTGGGTGCGAACGAGCTTTTGAAAGTTGTCGCTCGGGCGTGCGGCCACGACTCGCTGGATAAGTTTGGTCTCGACGACCTCACCACCTTCGATCGCGATATGCATCATCTGACAGGAGTCGCCTACGGCGGCGTGAACCCCTAGATCCACCGGAGGATCAGGCCATGGAACCCGAAACCACCTACCCCTCGTTTGCAGCAGATGCTGTGGGTTGGCTCAGCGAAGAGCAGATGATCGAGGTCGATCGCGTCATGATCGAGGACCTCAAGATCGAGCTGATTCAGATGATGGAGAACGCCGGTCGAAACCTGGCACGGCTCGTGTTGGATCGCTACAACCCATCGTCGGTCCACGTCTATGCAGGGTCCGGCGGCAACGGTGGCGGCGGAATGGTGGCAGCCCGTCATCTTGCGAATGTTGGGGTGGATGTTGCGGTGACGCTCAGTAGTCCCGGCGAGGGGTTCTCCGGCGTGCCAGCCCATCAGCTCGACGTACTTGGTCGCATGGGGATCCAGCCCAGCTCGGCGGCGAGCGCCGACGTCGCCATCGATGCGATCATCGGGTACTCGTTGCGGGGTGCGCCTCGTGGAACAGCGGCCGACCTCATTTCTGCGATGGCCGACAATGCCCAGTCGATCGTGTCGCTCGATACCCCCAGTGGCCTCAACGTGACCACCGGCGAGCTCCCCGGGGTCGCGGTATCGGCCGACGCCACCCTTACGTTGGCGGCCCCAAAAGAAGGCATGCGCAACATCGCCAACGTCGGCGATCTGTATCTGGCCGACATCTCGGTGCCGCCCAGCGTGCTGGAGAAGCTTGATTCCCAACCGCCCGACTTCGCACGGTCGTCGATCGTCCGCATCGAGCGGGCTGCTAGCTGACCTTCACCATCAGTTTCCCGATGTTGCCACCCTGGAACATGAAGTAGACCGCTTCGGGAAACGACTCGATGCCCTCAAGGATATGTTCGGGCATCACCAGCGAACCGTCCTCGAGCCACCCGGCCAACTCAGCCATCGCAGGCTCGATGCGGTCGAGATAGTGGAAGTAGGCAAAGCCTTCCATGCGTGACCGCCGCTCGGCCAGGCGCAGGTAGAGCGACGGGCCCGTGACGTTGTCCATGTCGTCGTACTGGGAGATGGCGCCGCAGATGACCACCCGGGCCTGCATGGCCAGGTTGTCGAGCACTGCGTCGAGGATGGGGCCGCCGACATTGTCGAAGAACACATTCACGCCATCGGGAGCTAGCTCGCGTAGCCGCTCGTTGACGTTTTCGTTCTTGTAGTCGATGGCTTCATCGAAGCCGAGCACCTCGGTGAGGTGAGCGCACTTCTCGGGTCCGCCGGCGATGCCGATGACCCGAGCGCCGTCGATCTTTGCGATCTGACCCGCGACGGACCCAACTGCGCCGGCCGCGGCTGACACCACAAAGATCTCACCGGGTTGGGGCTTGCCGACTTCTCGGACCCCAATCCATGCGGTGACCCCGGTGGACCCTCCGAGGGCGCCCAGGTACTTGCTGAGGGGAGCCACCGAGTCGTCGAGCTTTTCGAGCCGACGGGCCTTGGTGGTGAGCATGGTTTGCGCGCCCATCTGCGCGCGAACCGCATCACCCTCGGCAAAGTCGGGGGATGCCGATTCGACCACCCGGCCAACCCCGCCGGCCCGGATGATCTCGCCCACGCCGATCTGAGTATGGAACCCCTCGCCCTTGAGCATGGTGCGAATGGCGGCGTCGATGGAGAGGTACTCGACCGCCACTCGAACCTCGCCGTCCTCGAGCTCTTCGAGGGGCTCGGATTCGAGCAGGAAGTGATCGGGTGTTGCTGGTCCGGCAGGTCGCTTCGCAAGGACGACGCGCTGATTTGTGGTCTGACTTGTTGGCATGGCCGATCGTTGCACGACCGAACAACAATCATGAAACCCAACCCAGATCCCTGCACGTTCGGCCAGTAGTGCGGGTGAAACTGACAGATGATTTTCGAAGCGGTCTATGTTGGTGACGTATGAAAACAGTTCGCACACCCGATGAGCACTTCGCCAAGCTGCCCGACTACCCCTTTGCGGCCAACTACGTCGACATCGACGACACCGATGGGGGCACCCTGCGCGTGCACTACCTCGATGAGGGGCCAGCCGATGGGCCGGTGGTGCTGGCCATGCACGGCGAACCGTCATGGAGCTACCTGTACCGCAAGATGATCCCGCAACTCGTCGAGGCCGGTCTGCGGGTCATCGCCCCTGACCTGGTGGGTTTCGGCAAGAGCGACAAGCCCACCGAGCAAACCGACTACACCTATGCCCGCCATGTGGCCTGGATGCAGGCCGCGATCATCGATCACCTCGACCTCACCGGTGCCACCTTCTTCGGGCAGGACTGGGGCGGCCTTGTGGGCCTGCGCCTGGTGGCCGAGAACCCCGACCGGTTCGACCGGGTCATCATCGGCAACACCGGCCTTCCCACCGGCGAGCACCCCCCGAGCCAGGCGTTTCTCGACTGGCAGAAGTTCAGCCAGACCACCGAGATATTCGACGTGGGCTTTCTGATCAACTCGGCAACCAACACCGACCTGAGCGCCGAGGAGGTCGCCGCCTACGACGCGCCCTTCCCCGAAGACACCTTTAAGGCGGGCGCACGGATCTTTCCGTCGCTGGTTCCAACGGCGTCCGACGACCCGGCCGCCGAGGCCAACCGGGCGGCATGGCAGGTGTTCCGCCAATGGGAGAAACCGCTTATCACGTGCTTCAGCGACGGCGACCCGGTGACCGCTGGCGGTGACGCCCCATTCCACAAGCTGGTGCCGGGCGCTCAGGGTCAGCCGCACGTGACCATCGAGGGCGCACATCACTTCTTCCAGGAAGACGCTGGCGCACAGCTGAGTCAGATCATCATCGACGCCATCGCGATCTGAACCTGTTCGGGTCCGGCATGTAGGTTCACGCCCATGAACGAACACGCGCATGCCGCGGTCCTGGCGGAGCTACGAACTGCCGTCGGTGATGCTCGGGTGCTGGTCGACGACGACTGCGAGCCGTTTCTCGTCGATTGGCGAAAGCTATTCGGCGGTCCGGCCATTGCAGTGGTGCGCCCCAAATCAACCGAAGAGGTCGCTGCAGTCGTTCAGGTTTGTGCGGCGCACCAGATCGCAGTTGTAAGCCAGGGCGGAAACACCGGTATCTCCGGAGGGTCGGTTCCGGTCGGCGACCGAGCCTGCGTGGTGTTGTCGCTTTCGCTGATGAACGCCATCGAATCGATCGACACCGATCGATGGACCGCCACGGTTCAGGCCGGCGTCACCATCCAGGCGCTCCAGGATGCCGCCGATGCCGCGGGACGACTGTTTGCTCCGGACTGGGGTGCTCGAGGCACTGCGACGGTTGGTGGGGCGGTCTCAACTGACGCCGGCGGAAACAATGTGCTTCGCTACGGCAACATGCGCGATCAGGTGCTCGGCCTTGAGGTTGTGTTGCCCGACGGACGCGTGTGGAACGGTCTTCGAGCGCTGCGGAAGGACTCGTCGGGTTACGAACTAAAACATCTCTTCATCGGCTCGGAAGGGTCTCTGGGCATCGTCACCAGAGCGGTTCTGAAGTTGCATGCGCCGACGCCCTACGTCGTCTCCGCATTCGCCAGCTTGCGCGACCTCGAGGATGCGTCGGCGTTCTACGGTCTTCTCCAGGCAGAGGCCCCCGACTCGGTCACGGCGTTCGAACTCATACCAGAAGTTGGTGTCGCGGCGGTCTGTGAATCGTTGGGTCTCGAACGGCCGCTGGAAGCTTCGAGAGAGTTCTACATCTTGATGAAGCTGGCCTCGTCGCAACCCGTCGAGGCTGCGCTGGCATCGGCGCTCGAAAAGGCAGCCCAGCAGGGCTTGATCCTCGATGCGGTCGTCGCTGCAACGGCGACCCAGGAGCAGCGACTTTGGACGATTCGCGAAGAGCTGCCGGCCAATGCCCTGTTTCCTCACCTGCACGCGGCGGGTTTGAAGGGAGACTCGGCGGTGCCGCTTGATCGGACGGCCGAGTACTACCGGGTGGTGGTCGATATCGCCAACGAGGTTGTGCCGGGTTGCATCGTCTATGGCTTCGGGCATCTTGGCGATGGCAACCTGCATATGAACGTCGTTCCGGCCACGGTAGAGGACATCGACGGTTTCGCCGCTCAGAAACCAGAGCTGCTTCGGCGGGTGGACGCCGCCACCATCGCCCTGGGTGGCACCCTTTCGGCCGAGCATGGTGTGGGTCAGGATGTGCGATCACGGGTGGCTGGCCAGAAACCATCGATCGAGTGGGAGCTCATGCGCCGCGTGAAGTCGGCGTTCGATCCCGAAGGCCTGATGAATCCGGGCAAGGTTCTGCCCGACGCGTAGCCCGCTAGACGAGTGCCTTCATCGCTCTACGGTGGCGTCGAAGGATTGCTTCGGTGTAGCCGTTGGGCTGCACCCGCCCTTCCATCACCAGGGCCAGTGCGGCCTTGAAGGATTCGCTGTTGTCGAAGTCGGCCGACATCGGCTGATAGGCCGCGTCGCCGGCGTTCTGCTCGTCGACTTCAGCAGCCATACGTTCCATCGTGGTCTGAACCTGCTCGGCCGATACGAGTCCGTGATGCAGCCAGTTGGCAACGTGTTGGCTCGAGATTCGCAGCGTCGCAAGGTCTTCCATGAGACCAACATCCTCGACGTTGGGAACGGTGGAGCAGCCCACGCCCTGGCCAACCCATCGAACCACGTAGCCCAGGATCCCCTGGGTGTTGTTGTCGAGTTCGAGTTGGATGAACTCGGGGGTAAGGGTGCGGTCGGCGGGCAGAGTTGGCATGGCGATAAGGCTGGCCAACTCCTGGGGGGCACGGCCCATCAGCTCCTGCTGGCGATCGTCGACGCTCTGCTGGAAGTAGTGGGTGGCGTGCAGTGTGGCGGCCGTCGGCGACGGCACCCATGCACAGGTGGCGCCGGCGGCCGGGTGTCCAATCTTGGTTTCGAGCATGTTGGCCATCTGGTCGGGAATTGCCCACATACCTTTGCCGATCTGGGCCCGACCGCGGAGGCCGCTGGCCAGGCCCGCATCGACGTTTGAATCTTCGTAGGCCGACTGCCAGGTAGAGCCCTTCATCTCGCCCTTGGGCAGCATGGGGCCCGCCTCCATCGACGTGTGGATTTCGTCGCCGGTGCGGTCGAGGAACCCGGTGTTGATGAACACCAGGCGATCCTTGGCTGCAGCGATGGATTCGACGAGGCCCAGCGAGGTGCGGCGCTCCTCGTCCATGATGCCGATCTTCATCGTGTTGCGTTCGAGGCCAAGCGCATCTTCGACCATGGCGAACAACTCGAGGTTGAGTTTCACCTCATCGGGGCCGTGCATCTTGGGCTTCACGATGTACACCGAGCCCGCCGCACTGTTCTTGTGCGAACCGGTGCCGAGTAGATCGTGCTTCGCAGCCAGGGTGGTGACCATGGCGTCGAGCATGGTTTCGTAGATCGGCTCGCCGTCGTAGGTAACCGCATCGGTGGTGAGGTGGGGGCCCACATTGCGAACCAGCATGAGGCTGCGGCCCCGAATGGTGAGCTCGCCGCCCGTCGGGTCATGACAGATCCGGTCGGCTGCCAGCTCGCGCCGTACCGTTTCGTCACCCTTCTGGAAGGTCTCGACCAGGTCGCCCTTCATCAGCCCGAGCCAGTTGCCATACACCGTGACTTTGTCGTCGGCGTCGACCGCCGAAACAGAGTCTTCGCAATCCATGATGGTGCTGACCGCCGCCTCGAGCAGGATGTCGGCAACGTTGGCCGCGTCGGTCATTCCGATGTTGTGATCGGCGTCGATGAGTACCTCGCAGGTGAGGCCGTTCTTCTGCAGCAGGATGCTGTCGGGCGATTCAAGGCTGCCGGTGTAGCCGATGAATTGATCGGCTTGCTGCAAGGTGGCCATCTGGTCGTCGCCCACCGACACCTCGAGAGCGCCGTCGGTGACCGAGTACTTCACCGCCGACTTGTGGTCGCCGGAACCGAGGGGGAAGTGGTGGTCGAGGAAGGTGCGTCCCCAGGCCACGACCTTGTCGCCTCGAGTGGGGTTGTAGGGGCCGCTGCGTTCGGCGCCGCCACTTTCGTCGATCGCGTCGGTGCCATACAGAGCGTCGTAAAGGCTGCCCCACCGGGCGTTGGCGGCATTGAGTGCGTAGCGCGCGTTGTCGAGAGGAACCACCAGCTGGGGGCCGGGAATCGACGAGATCTCGACATCGACGTTGGCCGTGGTGATCTGGGTGGGCTCGCTCTGATAGTCGAAATACCCGATGCTGCGCAGAAAGTCGGCGTACTTCTCTTCGTCGTGATCCTCCTGAGCAGTGTCACGATGCCACTGGTCAATCTGTTCCTGCAGCTCATCCCGCTTCGCCATAAGCGCCGCGTTTTTCGGACCGAGCTCGGTCACGATCTGCTCCAGTGACGCCCAGAAGTCATCGGCCGCCACGTTGGTACCGGGAATGACCTGCTCATTTACAAAGGTGTGCAGGACGTCAGCGATTTCAAGCTTGCCGATTTTCATGTGGTTCTTTTCTGTATCTGGTCGTCAGCGGGTTGCGACAGGTTCTGGCAGTACGGTACCTTGTCGCGGTGCCGGATCGATCAGAACGCTTTCCTCTTGGGGCATCGGTCACGGTCGAGGATCTTGCAGGTCAGCCGTACAAAGTCTTGGCAGCGTTGCGAGAGAGTGAGCCGGTCTCGTGGCTTCCGGCCCTCGGCGCATGGTTCGTGACGTCTCGGGAGCTTGCGGTCGAGGCGATGCGTGATGCCGAGCGGTTCACGGTCGACGACCCGCGGTTTTCCACCGCGGCGGTTCTGGGGGAGTCGATGCTGTCGCTCGATGGGCCCGAACACGAGCGTCACCGCAGTGCCTTTGCCAGTCACTTCCGACCGGCGATCGTTCGTGAGGAATACGAGGAGATGGTTTCCTCGTGTGCCCGCCACCTCACCAATGCGGTGGCTGCGGCGGGCTCGGCCGAGCTTCGTACCGCACTTGCGGGACCGTTGGCGGTTGAATCGATAAGCCGGTTCATCGGACTTGCCGATGTCGAGCCGGCCACGATGCTCGACTGGTACCGAAACCTCAGTTCAGCAATCGTCGGTGTGGCGACGGGCGAGGCGATTCCCCAGGCCGGGCACGAGTCGCTGGCCCAGCTGTACGAGGGCATCTCGTCCACCGTTGCCGAAGGTTCGAGCGGCCTGCTGCGCACGCTCGAGGACGAGGCCATCCTGGCCGCCGACGAGATAACGCCGGCGACCGCGGTGGTCATGTTCGGCGCCATCGAAACCTCGGAAGGCATGACGGCAAACGCCCTGTGGCATCTGCTGTCGCACCCACAGGTGCTCGCGGAGGTGGCCGCCGACCGCTCTTTGCTGTCGGCAGTGATCGAAGAGTCTCTCCGGCTTGAGCCAGCCGCTGCAGTCATCGACCGCTACACCACCTGCGATGCACTACTTGGCGACGTCGTGATTCCCGAGCGCGAGATGGTGACGATTTCGCTGCTTGGCGCCAACCGGGATCCCAACGTGTTTGTTGACCCAGACCGCTTCGATATCGGGCGCAACAACCTGTCGAAGCACGTGACCTTTGTACAAGGCCCGCACGGTTGCATGGGTCTGCACCTCGCCCGACTCGAAACCACCGCAGCAATAGGCGCCGTACTCGACCTCCTCCCGGCGATCAGCCTCAACCAAGAAGAGTCCCAACCCCCAGAAGGTCTCATCTTCAGAAAGCCACCAGCAGTAACCGCAACCTGGCAACCCCGAAGTTAACCAAAGGTGCCAGGCACCTTTGGTTAACTTCGGAGACGATTTTTCATCTTGGGTGACTGCAATAGGGGCGCGAGCGTGCCTAGGTTCGGGTTTATGTGTAACGACCACCAGCGCAATGCATCTATCGCTCTCGCACCGGAGATCACTCGGATTCCGCTGCTCGCAATCCCGAGGCCGTCGCTCTGGTCGCGTCGTCGCCTCTTGGTGAACGCCGGTCTCGGAACGGCCAGCATGGCTATTCTTGCGGCGTGCGGCTCGAGCTCCGATGACAGCGCCACACCGCCAGCTTCCTCGGAAGCCACAACCGGTGGTGACGACACCGAATCACCAGCAACCACCCAGGCCGCCGAGCCAACCGACGATTCGGCCGACACTGGCGACACAAGCAACACCGCCGAGTCCGATGCGGCGCCCGGTGAACTGCAGCTTCAGCACGTCTCCCTTGGTTTCGTGTCCGCGTACGTGCTCGTGCGCGGCAGCGAGGCAGCCATCGTCGACACGGGTGTATCCGGCAGCGGCGAGGCCATCAACGATGCGCTCGGCATGCTCGGCCTGATGCCTACCGATGTTCGTCACATCATCCTCACCCACAACCACGGCGATCACGTTGGTGGCCTCGGTGAACTCGAGGGAGCGATGACCAACGCCACCGTCTATGCAGGCGCAGGTGATGTCGACGCCATCCGCACTTCGCTGACCCTGTCAGAGGTCAACGACGGCGATGAGGTCTTCGGCATGGGCGTTGTGGGCACCCCGGGTCACACCGTCGGAAGCATCTCGGTGTTTGATACCGACACCGGCCTCCTCGTGGCTGGCGACGCGATCAATGGCGACAACGCCGGCGGAATCACCGGAGCCAACCCCGACTTCACGCCCGATATGGATTCGGCAAACGCGTCGGTCGCCAAGATGGCAGCCCTCATGCCACGAGTTGCCGCCTTCGGTCACGGCGGCGCCCCAGTCACCGAAGACGTAACCAACAAACTCGCAGCAATCGCCTGAAGTTAACCAAAGGTGCCTGGCACCTTTGGTTAACTTGGGGGATAGGTGATCATCACTTCGTCGATTGGTTTTCTATCGATGTCGGGTACCAGGGATCCGGGTTCTGGGTAGCCGATGGGGAAGAGCACGAACGGCCGCTCGCTTTGGGGTCGCTCGAGTAGGTGCGACAGAAACTTCATGGGCGACGGTGTGTGGGTAAGCGTGGTGAGACCCATGGTGTGGAGCGCTGCGATGAACATGCCGCAGGCGATACCCAGACTTTCCTTCACGTAGTAGTGGTGTTGCCTGGTTCCGTCGGCGCGTTCGCTGTAGCGCTGCTCGAACGCCACCACAATCCAGGGCACTAGCTCCAGGTACTCCTTGTTGCTGTGGGTGCCCAGCGGTTCGAGGACGGCCCGCCACTCATCGTTCATGCGGCCGCCTTCGTAGTTCTTGCGTTCCTCTTCCTCGGCGGCATCGCGGATCTTGCGTTTGGTGTCGGGGTCTCCGATTACCACGAAGGTCCAGGGCTGTTGATGGGCGCCCGATGGTGCGGTTGCGGCCGTGGCGATCGCCAGATCGATGAGTTCGCGGGGCACGGGCTTGTCGCTGAAGACCCGGGCACTGCGGCGGCCAGCCATCGTGTCGTGAAACGAACGCGCCCGCTCGATCATCGTTGCTTCGTCCAGCGGCTCAAACGGGTGCGGGACGAACGGGAAGCGCGCCGCGGTCTCGGGCGAGGGGTAGCTGCTGGTCATGTGATCGACAGCAGTAGCGATGCCGCATTGAGGTTCTCGGCCTTGGCGGTGGCCGGCGCGCCCGCTTGCAGGTCGCGAGCGACGTCATCGAGCACACCCGAGGCGTCGTCGACGAGTTCGCGGCCCTCGGGCGTGAGTACCGCAAGGGCAAGACGCGCGTCGCGTTCGCTCTTCTGCGTCTCGACGAAGCCGAGTTTCTCGAGGGGTCGCAATGCCCGGGTGATACCTGACGGGGTGCGGCCGACCGCCTCGGCCAGCGCCACCCGACTCGCCGCGCTGTTGGGAGCGTCGGCAAGAACGCGCAGCATCTGGTACTCGCTGAAGCTGATGCCCTTGATGGTGGAAAGTGCAGCGTCGAGACGTTGCTCGAGTCGGGTCCACGAGCGGGCGAGGGAGAGTATGACTTGCTGATCCATACGGTCAGTATACGTGATTACTCACGTATATGACACGAAATAAGAGCTAGGGGCTGGAAGTCGACCGCAACTACGCTTCGACGAATGACGTCGATCGAAGCATGGCATCGGGTTTGCGATCGGTTGCGCGCCTTGGGAGACCGCATCGTTGCCGAGCCCTTCGGCACCGCTGATGCGGCGATTCTCGAAGGCTTTGAACACCTGGTCGATCAGACGGTGCTGTGGCTGAGCTGGGAGACCTTGCACGCTGACCCCGCTCGACCGTTCTTTCACCGGCACAACGACCTGGTGAGCCAGTGGGGTGGACCCAACGCTGACAACACCTATATCCACTGCCGCATCGAACCGAATCGCAGATATGTGGTGCGAGGACGAATGCACAGCTGCGAAGAGTTCATCCTGGCAGTCCGGGCCGGGTTCATGCATAGGCCCGTCTGGGGCACGCTCGCCCAGCTCAACGCGAGCGATCTCGGCATCGGCCCGGGCGATGACTTTGAGCTTCATTTTGGCGGTGATCATCCCGACGCCATCGACCTCCCTGACGGCGCGGTGATGTTGTCGGTACGCGAGTACTACTTCGACTGGAAGGCCGAGGAGCCCGCCACCTTTACCATTGAGTGTCTCGATCCCGAGCCCGGCGTTCCCGTTGATGAGGCGGCGCTTGAGCGTCGGCTCGACGAGTCGCTGAACGAGATGGAGGAGTCGATCGAGTACTGGAACCAGTACCTCATCGAGAACCGGGCCGACCGCACCGACAATTCCTTCACCGCCAACACGGTCAAGGTGGGCAAGGGCCTCGCGGTGGCGCGCTATGAGTTCTGCTTCTGGGATCTTGGCGAGGGTGATGCGCTCGTCATCGAATTCGACGAACCCGACGCCCGCTACTGGGCCGTGCAGCTCTACACGATGCACACGTTTGAGCTCGTGGACCCCTTCGGTGCCATCACGAGCCGCAATCACACCCAGACGGTGATTTCTGAAGACCGACGAATCCGAATCGTGCTGGCGGCGTCGGACCCCGGCGTCGCCAACTGGCTCGACACCACCGGCCGGCGCAATGGCCTCTGCACGCTTCGCTGGTTCTGGCCCAACTCCGACGCTTCGCCTGAGTTGTCGACCCGGTTGACTTCAGTGGCCGACGTCGGAGCCGAGTTGGCCGGGGAGAAGTTGGTGACAGCCGAAGAACGGGCAGGCGAGCTCGCCGCCCGTCAGGCACACCAGCGCTGGCGTTTTCGGGCGTGACCTGGCAGCCCGGCGTAAAGGCCGACTGGGTCATCGAGGCCAACCGGGGCGAGCGGCCCGAGTATCTGCCAGCACCCGAACCCTTCGACGCTGGCGAACTCATCGAGGCTGCCACGGCCCGACGTCGCGAGACCGGCGGCCTCCCGGATGACCAGTCGTTGGAGACGGTGCTCGAACCGTTGAATGTGTTCTGTCTTGCACTTGAGAGTGAGGCAAAACTCACCCCACTTGGCCGGTGGGCGACCCAGCGCTACCTCAATCGACTCCTCGACGAACGGTTGGCCCTCGATGCGCTTGCGACCCGCTCCGAGGTGGCCGACGAGCAGGTGGCCGCGCCGATCTTTGTGATCGGCCCGCCCCGGTCGGGTACCACGGTGATGCATCGACTGCTTTCTTCGGACCCCGCCCACCGGGCCACCGAAGGCTGGGAGGTGTTGTTTCCGTCGCGGGCGCGCATCGCACATCCGGTCGAAGCCGACGATGACACCCGGGCGATGGCAGCCGAAGAGCTGGGATTCCCGCAATCGGTTGCCCAGGGCATCCGCGCCATCCACACCTACTCCGCAACGATGCCCAAAGAGTGTCTGTCGGCCATGGCGTTCTCGTTTCGCACCGAGGAGTTCATCAGCAGATATCACGTACCGAGCTATGTCGAATGGTTGCAGGCGGCCGATATGAGCGCCGCCTATGCAAAGCACCATCTGGTTCTTCGCGTTCTCCAGTCTCGGTCCACCGCACCGCACCCTCGGTGGGTAC
>CAZGVQ010000043.1:0-12398 GCA_964529355.1 uncultured Acidimicrobiales bacterium | reverse complement strand
CTTCGCCTTCTGGCAATGGTCGCAGCCCTGGCCATACTTGCCGCGGCCTGCGGCAGCGCCGACGACGACTCCTCGAGCGACGCCACAAGCACCGAGGTTGACGAAGTCACCGGCGAGGAAGACGCCGAAACCAGCGGCGGCGACGAAGACGCCACCGACGAGAACGAAGCGACCGACGAAGCTGACGAGCCTGACGAGACCGACCAGACCGATGAGGCCGACGGCACCCCGGTCGCTGGCGGTGACCTTCGGGTGCTTCTTGAGGCCGAGACCGATACGTGGGACATCCCTGGTGCTGCCTGCGCCGTGTCCTGCCACAGCGTTATGAACACGGTCGCCGACAACCTCACGATGCTCAACGAGAACAACGAAGTCGAACCCTTCCTCCTCGAGTCCTTCGAGCCGAACGCCGATTTCACCGAATTCACACTTGTCATGCGCGAAGGGGTCACCTTCCACGACGGAACGCCTGCCGACGGCGCGGCGGTGCAGCGACATCTTCAAGAGATGGCCATGGGTGTTCTTGTCGGACAAGTCCTCGTCGACCTCGCCGACGGGCCCGACAGCATCGTGCTCGTCGACGAGATGACCGTCACGGTTTCGTTCAGCGCTTCTTTTGCCACGTTTGGGCGATTCCTGGCGACCAACGCCGGCTGGCTCATCGCCCCGTCGTTCTGGGATAACCCGGATCGAGCTTCCGCCCTGATGGTGGCGACCGGCCCCTTCGTCATGACCGAGTGGAGCCGCGATGAACAAACCGTCCTTACGAAGAACGAGAACTATTGGCGATCCGATTCCGCCGGCAACCAGCTGCCATACCTCGACACGATCACCTACCGCCCGGTACCCGACGTCTCCACCCGTCGGGCGACCATGGAGTCGGGCGACGCCGACCTCAACATCGACAGCTTTGGCGAGAACCTGGCGTTCTGGGATGACGAGTGGGCCGGCCAGCTTGCGCAGCAGCCACCGTCACGCGAGACCGTGTATCTCCTGCTCAACAACAGCGCTCCGCCATTCGACAACCCAGACTTCCGGCGGGCCGTCGCCCTGTGTACCGACCGCAATGAATATCTCGAATTCCGGGCGCCCGGAAACGAACTTGCCAACGGCCCCTTTGGCGAGGGAGAACTCGGTTACCTCGAGGACACAGGATTCCCTGCGTTCGACCCGGAAGCCGGCAACGCGCTCCTCGACGAAATCGGCCGCCCCGACGAAATCATCTACGGCACCACCAACGTGCCCAGCAACCTACTCACCGCCGAACTGTTCGCGTCGCAGTGGTCCGCCAACTGCGGACTCAACGTCAACATCGACCAGTTCGACCAGAGCGAGCTCATCACCAAAGCCATCACTGGTGGCTTCCAGGTGTTCCTTTGGAGAAACCACGGTCAAGGCCACCCGGGAATGGAATTCCTCTGGTGGCACAGCCGTCACGCCACCGGCCTTGCGCTCAACTTCGGTCGGATCATCAACCCCGAACTCGACGCCGTGCTCCAGCAGACCAGGAGCACCGAAGACCTGGGCGAACTCGACTCGGCCGGACAGGGTGTCAACCGACTCCTGTCGGAGAACATCCACAACATCTGGCTCAACACCGTCGAGTGGCGCACCCCACACAGCAACAACGTTCATGACGTCAACCAACTGACCTTCCCGTCAGGGGCCAGGGCCCGAACCGGCCTCTCCGGACGTCTGGTACTTCACGAAACCTGGATGTCGTAGCCCCGGCACCGCTGGATTAGCGGGAGCCAGCCGGGCCGAGCCACGTCATCAGTGCCTCGGTGTAGGCCGGTCCGATGTCTTCCTGCAGGAAGTGGCCGCCACCCTCCAGAACGACGTGGGGCTGATCCTTTGCACCCGGTATGCGCTCGACGAGGGCTTTCCATCCATCGGGCGCCACGACATCTTTGTCACTGAAAATGGTGAGGATCGGCTTCGTCCAGTCGTCGAGAACCTTCCACGCCTCATGATTGGCGGGGTACATCGGGTTGTCGGGCCTGGTGGGCAGCAGCTGGGTAAACGCTCGACTGCCAATGGTGAGCGACGAATCCGGATAGGGAGCCCGGTAGCCGGCGATCACCCTGCTACTCGGTTCGTTGACCATCACCATCGGGAGCAGCGACCACGGTTCCCACACTGGAGCGACGCGAGCCATTTCCTGGAAGTCGGCGTGGGGACCCCTCGCTTCGATCACGTCGGGGAGCGGCTCGCTGGGATCTCTATCGGGGAAGCCGGTGTTCGAGATGACCATGCGGTTCACCAGGCCCGGATTCTCGGCCGCGAGGCGCATACCGATGATGCCACCCCAGTCGTGAAGGACCATGTCGACACCCATCAGTCCGAGACCGTCGACCAAGACCAACCTCATCCACTCGACGTGGGCCGTGACCGAGTAGTCCGACAGCTCTGAAGGCTTGTCGGACATTCCCATACCCACGAGGTCGGGAGCGATCACTCGATAGCCCGCGGCCGCCACAGCTGCGATCTGGTGCCGCCAGATATAGGACCACGACGGGTTGCCGTGCAGAAACACCACAACCCGCTCGGCGTCGGGGTTCATGTCGACCATATGCACCCGCAGCCTCTGGCCCCTCCCGCGGGACGAACCCGCAGGGTTCGCATCGACGGCGACATAACGCGTCTCGGTAGGGTAATCAGCCAGGCCGTCGATGGCGTCCGCGGGTGATTGATGGATCTCCACTAGAAGATCACCTTCGTGGGGTCGGTCAATGACCGGGCCACGTCGTCGAGGGTCGGGTCGGCGATTACCACATAGGTACTGTGGTCGGTCACGTAGTCGCGACCCGCGAGCTCCTCGGCCACCGATGCCGAGATGAGGTCGTAGCGCGCCTCGGCGAAGGTGCGTTCGTCGCCGACGAACCGGTCCTCAATCCAGAACCTTCCGATACGAGTCGACTCGAGGTCGGCGGCCATATCGGGGGCCGACGCGTCCCCCACCACCTGCAACAACAGCAGCTGATCGCCGTCGGCACCGGAGACCTGTGGCGGAACTGGGTGATCCTCCGCCGGGAACGAAGCCATCACGATGGTGAAGTCCATGCCCGCCTCTTTATGTTCTTCGTCTTTCTGAAACTCGTTCTTGGAACTCATCTCCACCATCGCCATCCGATCGCGGTATTGCGCAATGGCGATGCGATCCCACTTCCAGTCGTCGCCAACGAGTTGATGAACCACCGGAGCCAGCAAGATAAGACGTGAACCCACCGCGGCAAGATGTCCGTGTGGAGCGTACGTGTCATCGGCTTCTGCGCCAGACAGCTCGGAGGGCCGTCCGTCGGCGTACTCGGCGCGCTCGCGATACTTCATGAGGTTGAGCGCCCACATCGGCCCACCGGGTTCTTCCCGCTCAAACCATGTGGCGATGTATTCCTGATTGATCGTTCCGTAGCGCGGCATCACCAAACCCTAGCTAGTGCGCTTTTGACTGGCAAAAGCCCAGGAAGCAAGCCGGGGAGGAACTCTGTCAGAGTGCTTCGACCAGCAACGGGACGGCCGCGGCGATCAGACCTGCGACCAACAGGTTCGTGATGGCAGCCGGACTCAATCGCCCGGCGAGTCGGGCTCCGGCCGATGATCCCAACAGCGCCCCAAATAACACCGCGGGCACCTTGGACCAGACCGGATTTCCGGCCAGGCTGTGGCCGACCGAACCCGCCACACTCCCCGCGACACCCGCGGCAGCTGTGGTTGCGGCGGCCCGATGAGGTTGAAGGCCTCGGACCCGCGTCATGAGCGGCACCGTCAGCAGCCCCGCACCAACTGCAAACGTGCCGGCAACCGCGCCAATAACCGTGCCGCCAATGACCAACGGAGCCCTACGAGCTTCGCGAACCGACTCCGGTGCCCCTCGGGCCCGGCCCACTATCACCAAGACGGCAAGCGCCAAAAGAAGTAACCCCAGCAGGACTAGAAACAGATCGCCATCGAGTCGGTCCGCTACCAGCCATGCAAACAACAGCGCCATCGGGGCCGCGGTGAGTGCGATCGACGCTGCTGCGGGCCGATCGACCAGACCGTCGCGGTCGTACACCCGGGCGCCGTTGAGACCAATAACGGCAAGCGCAAGCGCAGAAGTACCAACAGCCTCGACGCCTGCGAAGTCGAACAACACCACGAGGCCCGGGACCAGGATGAAGCCCCCGCCCGCTCCGATGATTGTCCCGTAGCAGCCCACGGCAGCAGCAAAGGCGAAGAGCGTGATTGCGGTGGCGGCGTCCACACGCGCAACCTAGCGGCACGAAACGAAAAGGCGGTGGGTCGGGCTAGGCGAGCAGTGTTTCCAGACTCGTCACGAGGACCCTGCGGGTTTCGGCTACCGAAAGCTCGCGGTGGCGACGGAGAAACTCGATCGAGTCGATCTGGGTAAGCAGGTCGCCGGCTGACACCAGGGCACCACGTTCAGTGGGCTTGCGTTTTGCGAGCTCCGGCGCAAACTGCAGTTCGAACTGTTCGCGCATTGCATTGCGGTTCTTCGTTCGTTCCTGACGGATGCGGGGGTGGCGGGCTGCGTTGGCGTTGGTGGCACGCATGACCGAACCAATGGCGTCGTACACATTCAGCCGCATGTCGACGAAGTTCTCGAGCCGCGAGGCGAACGGCCCTTGGCCGATGGCGTGCAACCGCGACACTTCCAGCGCTAAATCATCGCTCCGCTTTATTGTGGCTTCCAGCAGCTCGCCCGGGTCGGCGAAGTACCGGTAGAGCGATCGAAGCGACAGGCCAGACCGGGTGGCTGCCTGCTCGATGGTCGGGAACATCGAGTCCTCAGCGAACAGCTCGAGCACCACATCGATGACGGCGTTGACGTTGCGTTCGCGCCTGGCCACGCGCCCGTCGACCTGCTCAGTTGTGTCATCTATGTCGGTCATCGATTCCCAAGGGTAGCAATTCGGCCGATAGGTGCCGAGTGTCCGAGAGGAATCAGCAGCTAAACTGGAAGAACGGAATCGACTGTTCCTATGGCTGAAAAGTTAAAGAAGAACCTCAATCTGTTCGACGTGTACGCCATGTCGACCGGCGCAATGTTTAGCTCCGGGCTGTTCCTCCTGCCCGGAATCGCGGCCGGATTCACGGGCGACAGCGTGTACCTTGCCTATCTCGTTGCAGGCTTTCTGATTCTCCCCGCCATGTACTGCATGGCCGAGCTCTCCACCGCTATGCCCAAAGCCGGCGGCACCTATTACTTCCTCGACCGCGCCATGGGTCCGGCGATGGGGACAATCGGCGGGCTCGGCTCGTGGGTTGCCGTCGTGTTCAAAAGCGCGTTCGCACTCGTCGGCATGGGCGCCTACCTCGGCATCTATCTCGACGTGTCGTTTACCCTGCTGGCCACCATTCTCACCATCGTGTTCGGGTTGGTGAACATGATTGGCGCCAAGGAGACCACCCTGCTTCAGCGAGTCCTTGTGGGGGCACTGGTCGTCATTCTTGCCGCCTTTATCATCCTCGGGCTTGCCCAGGTCGGAAACGGATCGTCGTTCACTCCCAATGGCGCCGAGCAGGACTTCCTGCGTTCGGGCGTGGTCGGATTCGTGTCGACCATCGGCCTGGTGTTTGTGTCGTACGCCGGACTCACCAAGGTGGCGAGCGTGGCCGAAGAGATCGAGAACCCCGACCGGAACATTCCGCTCGGCATGACCCTTTCGTTGGCCACCGCCACCGTCATCTACACCCTCGGCACGTTCATTCTGATCAACGTTCTCAACCAGGGAGACCTGGAAGGAAGCTTGACGCCGGTGGCCGATGCCGGCGAAGTGTTTCTTGACTGGGCACCGTTCGACCTGGGAGTAGTCCTGATCGTGGTCGCCGCCATCGCTGCGTTCGCATCCACCGGAAACGCCGGAATCCTCTCGGCCTCGCGCTACCCCTATGCGATGGCAAAGGACAAGCTCATCCCGGCAAACCTGGCCGAGTTGGGCCGCTTCGGCACACCGACCAAGTCGATCATGATGACCGTGCTGGCCATGATTGTTGTCCTGAATACGCTCGACGTTGAAGCGGTGGCCAAGCTCGCGTCAGCCTTCCAGCTGGTTCTCTTCGGGCTGATCTGCGTGGCCGTCATCGTGATGCGCGAGAGCAAGATCGACAGCTACAAGCCTGGCTTCAAAGCGCCCTTCTATCCCTGGTTGCCAGCCGCCGGAATCATCATCGCCCTCTGGCTGATCAGCGAGATCGGCATTCTGGCAATCGGCTTCACCGCACTGCTCCTCATCGGCTGCATCCTCTGGTTCCGCTTCTACGCATCGGACCGGGTCGAACGACGCGGCGCGATTTACCACGTCCACCACCGCCTCGGCGAGCAGGTGTACGTAGGGCTTGAACGCGAGCTGATGACCATCATCCACGATCGCACCGAGGACGAAGACCTCACCTACGAGGCACTTATCGCCCGTTCCGCAGTGGTCGACGTGCAAGAGGGAAGTCACGACCGCGCCGACCTCGCCCGACTTCTCGCCCATACGGCGATCGATCGCTTCGCGGCGGGCGGCGACCTCGCAAGCGCGTTCCACGAGCACTGGACAATGCGACCGGTCGGCGACGGCGCCTACCTGGCACTCATCACCCTGGAAGACCTCACCCAACCTGAACTCATCGTCTGCCGGGTCGGCCTCGAGGCCCGGGTTTCACTGCTCGAAGACAAGCCCATCACCGACGATGAAGAAGAGATCGATGACGAAGATCATGTTGCCGTTGAGGACATCAGCGACGGTCACACGCTGCTCTTCCTCGTCGCCCCAGCGCGACCCATCGGGCTCGACCTGCGACTCGCCGGCCACATCGCTGAGGTCATCCAGAACGACAACTTCACCGAGCGATGGCTGAAGGCGACTGACGAGAAGGCGCTCAATGCCATCTTGATGCGTGACGACCACTTCTACCACGGTCCGATCGAGACACTGCCGTTCCTCGTCGAGCAGCTCGGCACCCCGATCGGCGAACTCGACCTCCCCGAGTCGTGCATCATCGCCTTGATCGAGCGCGACCGGGAGCTCATCATCCCAACACCCGAGGTGACGTTGCTGGCGTTCGATGGTGTTGCCATCATCGGCGACCCAGCCGACATTCAGTTGCTCAACGAGGGCCTCGACCCTTGGGAAGTGCGGCAAACCGCGCTGGCTGAAGCGAACGGATCCGCTAGCAAAGCCGAATCGTCGACCGGCGTCTAAGCACCTAAACCTGTGCGCTGACTCGTTCGGCGGCAAGCCGCAGCATCTCGCGGGCCACCATCGGCGCTGCGTTCTGGTTCTGACCCGTCACGAGATTGCCGTCGACCACCCAATGGTTGGCCAGCGGATCGCGGAACCGGGTTGCGCTCTCGAACTCGGCACCCAGCTTTCGCAGTTCAGTCTCGGGGTGCTGCGGCGTGAGGTCGATACCCAACTCCTGCACCTGTTTGTCGGTCACCGCGGTGACCTTGCGGCCCTCAACCAGCGGTGACCCGTCGGTTGCCTTGGCCTTCAAAAGGCCAAGTGGACCGTGACACACCCCGCCGATCACGCGATCGAGTTCGTTGGCACGGGTGATCTGTTGACCAAGCGCGTCGGAGAAGCCAAGGTCGAAGGCAGCACCCCAGCCACCGGCGAGACACACGATGTCATAGTCGGCGATAACAACGTCAGCGATCGCGAGCGACTCGCTGACCTTTGCCCGAAACTCGTCATCGGCGAGGAACCGGTCGCATGCTTCGGTGCGAACGGGCGGCTTGAGCGACTGCGGTTCGACCGGGATGATGCCACCGTCAGGGCTGGCCACATCGACGTCCATCCCTGCATCGAGGAAGGCGTAATACGGAACGGTCATCTCGCTGGCGAACACACCGGTGGGTTTCCCGATGTCGAGCACGCCGTGGTTGGTGGCGATCACCAACGCCTTGCGGCCCGGCAGTTTGACCGTGGACGTCTCGGTGTCCTCGGGGTGCATACCCGCCCGTTGGAGAACCTTCCGGATGGCGCGGGCTGGCGGTGGTGGTTTCTTCATCGGAGGACCTCCGGTTGGGTTTCTGGTGGCATAGGGCCACGGGATGTTTCGTTCGGGTACGGCGACGTCGCGTTCGGCGGCCAGCCGAGATTTGAGCAGATCGAAGACCTCAGCCGAGTGCGGGTCGTTCCACCGGTTGGTCGCCTCGATCGGGTCATCGGCAAGGTCGTAAAGCTCCCACTGATCGGGCAGTGGTTCGGTCCGGTAGGTATCGCCGCCGGGACCGGTTGAGGAGAGGTGCCGAACACCCGGTTCGGTCCAGGTATCGGGGTCGTCGAAGCTGCGAACGATCTTCCAGAGATGACCCGATCCCCCATCGGAGTCGGCGACTCGGCTGACCAGACACTCAAAGTTCGCCGCCACGTGAGCGGGCACCTGGATGCGCAGCGGCGGAGGTTGGCTTGCGAGACGACCGATGCGACGGGCGACGCCGCTCGCACCCGAATCGCCCTCAGGCATGTTGTCGCGGGTGATCGCATACACCGACCGGTCGCGATCGGCGGCGGCGCCATCGACCACATCGACAAGGCTCCGGCCGGGTAGCCGATGAAGCTCGGTGAACGAGCCAGCAAGGGTGACAGCCGCATCGGCTTCGTCGATGCCGGCGGCTGCCATCAGCGTGGGCACCAGGTCGACGTGCGACGTGGGTGCATCGTCGATGACCCGAGCCGTTGTGGGGTTTGCGCCGATGCGGGCCACCACGAAGGGAACCCGGGTGGCCTCGTCGTACAGGTTGAACCACTTCTGGTGCAGCCCACCATGGGCGCCGAGCAGCTCGCCGTGATCCGACGTTCGCACCAGAAGCGCCTCGGCCGAGCCGCCTTCGGTCACGGCTCGCCGCACCTGATCAAGCGGACCATCGGCCTCGGCGTGCAGGCGGTAGTACAGCTTGCGATAGGCGTCGCCGTTGGACGTGTATGCCCGCTCGACGGCCGGCGGCGGGCCATAGGTGGAGGGGTACGATGCCCGAAAGGCGATCTGCGCTGCGGGCTTGGTGGAAAGGTCTTCGTCGTCGGTGGGCGATGGTGGAATCGGTGGCGGGTCGTACTCCGCTGGCTTTACCGGGTTGCCCTTACGACCCAACCACGCCGGTGCGAGCACGATGTCGTGGGGGTTGACGAAGCTCGCGACCAGCAGGAACGGCCGCAACGCAGCCTCATCGCCGGCCCGGCGGCGTTCGTAGCGATCCTCAAGCCAGGCCACAACCCTCGCGGCGATGAGCCGATCGCGCACGAAACCGGTGTGTTCAAGCCCGGCGCCATGAGGTTCGGGACCAACCCACCCCGAGAAACCGAACGGATCGAGCGGATCGGCATCGAGGTACTGCTGCTCGGCAGCACGGTCGACCACGCCGGCGTCGTCGTTGGTACTGAGCGCCTCGCCAGTTTCCGGGTCGACGAGATCGGCATGGGTGATGTGCCACTTGCCCTGGTAGTGCGTGTCATATCCGCCGGCTCGGAACCAATGGCCGAGCGTGGGCACCTCGCCCTGCTGCAACCATCGCATTCGAGTGTCATCGGCCATCTTCCCCAGGCCATTGGTCTGGGTAACGCCATGCACGTCGGGGAACTGGCCGGTGAACAAGGTGGGTCGACTGGGCACGCAAGCCAACGACCCGGTGTAATGCCGCCGAAACGACACACCATGGTCGTCGAACCACGCTGCTCCGGGGAGTTTGTCGCGACGCCAGGCCGCGAGTTCGAGCGATTCATAGGGCGGGGCGGCCCGCTCCTGGTCGGTCATGATGACGATGACGTCGGGGCGGGTCATGAGCGAGCACCTTCTTGCTGGTTCGACTCAACTCGTGTCTTCAATCCAGCCAGCATCTGCACCGACGCCTTACCAAGCACACGGCCGACAACCTTGGCGGCCGCCTTCTGCGGCGGCTTGGGCCCGGTCTTGATGGTGCTGGTGAGTGTGACGACGGTGAAGTCGCCATTGGCAGTGAGCTGCCACGCGTTCGTTACCGAACGGATTGCGGGCGGAAGTCCTTCGATCTCATAGGCCAGCCGTTGCTCGGGCTCCCACTCGACAACCCGCTCGAGCACGGTGTTGCGGCCGGTTTGAATTCGACGGACCACACCTGCACCGTCGGCCTGTTCGGTCATGAGGCACGAGTGATCGACGTTGGAGGCCCACCGACTGATGTCGCCGAAGTCGGCGAGAACCCGCCATACATCAGCAGGCACCGCATTGATCGTCGTCTGTTCCGCTACTTCAGCCATCTGGACAAGGTACTCTACTTATTGCGAGTAAGACTGGCACATTATGCAACCACCCTCTTCGGGTCCACTTCGGTAGCCCCTTCGCGAAACCCCAGCGATCCAAGCGCGATCAGTAGACCGCCGACCACCAGCAGCCAGATCGGGTTGCGATGCGTCGCCGTCGCCCCGGGTGTTCCCGCCGCCACCCAGGCGACGGCGATGGCTGAACCCAGTGCGCCGCCTATGCGAAGGAACGTGTGAATCACGGCGCTCGCTGTAGCCAGTCGGTCGCTGGGGAGATGTTGTGTGCCCACGCCGGTGAGCGCCGGCCACACGGTTGCCATACCGATGCCAGCGCCGATCAGCGCAGGGACCAGCAGAAACCAGTTCCGCTCCGGCCCAATGAAGAACACTGGCACCAGAAAGAGAAGCGAGTACACCATTGCGCCCGGAACCATTACCCGCCGAAAGCCGACCGTGTCGATCAACCGACCGGCCGCCGTGGCGAACAACGCCATGGTTCCCGGCATCAGCGAGAGCAGTAACGCCGCGGGCAGCAGAGCCACGCCCCAAAGATCAGTTAGCAGAGCGAGCATCACCACCCAATGGGCGAAGAACGCGATCGCCGTGACGAGTCCGACGATTGAAGCGAGGAAGACGTTCCGACGTTTCAAGAGGTCGAGCGGAACCACCGGATCGGCCTGCGTTCGCGAGCGAGCGACCGTGAACCCGACGAGGATCATCGACGCGACCAGGACCCCGACCGTTCGAGTTGTGAGCCAACCCCAGCCGTTGCCTTCGACCAATCCGAGAACAAGCAGCCCGAGGCAGTCATCATGCTTGCAGCGCCAAGCAAGTCAGGCTCCGAAGCGGCTGGCGTTATCTCACCTGTTGTCGCGCCCGGAAGCGAAACTGCCGCGACCACGACCCCAACGAGGGCGAAAGACAGATACGCGGCTGGCCAGGAGCCGACCTCCACCAGCACAGCGATCGTAGGTGGAGCGATGACGCCAGCGATTGCAGTGACCGCCCCCCACGTGCCGAGCGATTTGCTATGGGTGCCTTCCGGACTCGAATCGACGATGATTGCGACCGAACTGGGCCCCATGACCGCGAGTCCAATCGCCTGCACCGCTCGCATCACAACCAGGATGAACAGGTTGGGGGCAACCGCTGCGGCAAGACAGCTCACCGTGAAGATCGACACCCCCGCTGCGAACAACCGATGATGCCCAAACCGGTCGGCCAGGCGCCCAGCCTGCAGGAGCACGGCGGCGCCGACGATACCCCCGATGGTGAGCACCCACGAAGCTGCAGCTCCATCACCGTTGGCAATGGTGTCCCGGACCTCAGGAAACAAGATGAACGATGCTGACGCGTCGAAACCGCCGATTCCTCCGCCAAGCATTGCCGCGATTCGTAGACGGTTCGCCATGGTGACCCGAAACTACGGGGTCGACATACCAGGCGGTTAATTCCATCTTATGCGAGTGTTACTGGCACATTCGCGCGGGCGGCGTGTAATGTCCGCCCCATGATCTTTGAAGTAAACCGTGAGGACTTTCGTGCCACCCAGGTGGCGCCAGCGGCGCCGGCCGATCTCGAGCCAGGCCAGATCCGCCTGGCCGTGGAGCGGTGGGCGTTCACCACCAACAACATTACCTATGCCGTAGCCGGTGACATGCTCGACTACTGGGGGTTCTTCCCCACCGACCCACCCTGGGGTCGCATTCCGGGCATTGGGCTCGGGTCCGTCGTTGAGTCAGCCAACCCCGATATCGCGGTCGGCGGCCGCTACTTCGGCTTCTACCCGATGGCCAGCGAACACATCGTGGCCGCCAAGAAGCACGGTACTGACGGCTTCCGCGATATCGGAGCGCACCGAGCCAACCACGCGGTGACCTACACCGACTTCCGCAACGTGGAAGCTGATGCCACCTTCGACGTCGACAAAACCGACGAGTACCTGCTGCTGTGGGGCATGTTCATGACCTCGTTTCTGGTGGACGACATGCTTGGCGACACCGACTTCTCTGGCGCCGCGCAAACGCTGGTAACCAGCGCATCGTCGAAGACCTCGATCTCGCTGGCGTCGTGCCTGGCCAACCGCGAGGGCAACCGATCGGTCGGACTCACCTCCGAGCGAAACCGGGCGTTCGTCGAGGGGCTCGACCTCTACGACCAGGTAAACAC
>CAZGVQ010000042.1:0-12436 GCA_964529355.1 uncultured Acidimicrobiales bacterium | reverse complement strand
CCAACTACCGAGGGTTGATTCCCGCCAGCCAGCCCAACAATCTGGTGGTGAACCGGGCCGAGCTGCTCGAAGCGGTTCGTCGTGTTCGGCTGCTCGCCCAGGAAGCCACGCCGGTACGGATGATGATGAAGTCCGGTGGGCTCGAGTTGGTGGCGGTGACCCAGGATGTCGGCCAGGCCCACGAGGCCATCGATGCCAGCTACGAAGGCGAAGAGCTCACCGTGGCGTTCGACCCCGAGTATCTGCTTGACGGCCTCGAGGTAACCAGCGGTGATGAGGTTTCGCTGGAAACCGTTGATGCCCTCAAGCCAGCGGTGCTCCGCTCGAGCGACAACCCGGACTTTCTGTATCTGTTGATGCCCGTTCGCGTTTCCTGAGCACGCTGGTCCTGTGAGACTTCGCCAGCTTTGGATCACCAACTTCCGAGGATACGAATCGGTCGATCTCGAGCTGCCCGAAGGCCTCACGGCCGTCGTCGGACGCAACGGACACGGCAAAACCAACTTGGCGGAAGCGGTCGGATGGCTTGCGTCACTCAAGTCGTTTCGAGGCGCGCCGACCGCAGCGCTGCTTCGTACATCGGCATCGTCTGAGCTCGGACCCGTCGAGTCAGCGATCGTGCGCGGCGATATCGACAGTTCGGGCCGCGACGTATTGATCGAGACCGAGATTCCCCAGCACGGGAGGGTTCGCGCGCAGGTGAATCGTCAGCGCCTTACCCGTTCGCGCGATCTGTTGGGCTTGTTTCGTGTGTCGGTGTTTTCACCTGAGGATCTCAACCTGGTGAAGGGCAGTCCTGGCGAGCGGCGGTCCTATCTCGACGACGTCGCCGTCGATCTTCACCCCCGAAACGACAAGCTCCGTACCGATGTCGAACGAATTCTCAAGCAGCGCAACGCTCTGTTGCGCGGCGCGGGCGGACGCCTCACCGAAGACGTGAAGCTCACCCTCGATGTTTGGGATACCAAGCTCACCGAATCGGGCGAAGCACTGGTGGCTGCGAGGCGCGAGGCGCTCGACACACTTCGTCCGGCACTTGCGCAATCCTACGACGACGTGGCTCGTGAGCCCGCTGAGGTGCACGCGACCTATCGATCTGAGTGGGAGCACCTCGGCCTGGCCGAAGCGCTTGTAGCGGCTCGTAAGGACGATCTCCGCCGTGGACTAACCACGGTGGGTCCGCACCGCGACGATATTGAGATTCAGTTGAATGGGCTGTCGTCGCGGAGTCACGCCTCGCAGGGCGAGCAACGGTCGCTGGCGCTATCGCTCCGGCTGGCTTCACACGCGGCGGTCACCGAGGTGACGGGTGCACCACCGGTGCTGCTGCTCGACGACGTCTTCTCCGAACTCGACCCGCACCGAAGCGCCGCACTCGTCGAGTATCTGCCCAAGGGTCAAGCCATTCTCACCTCCGCTGCCGGCTTGCCTGATGGGGCCGACCCGGCGCTCACGGTCGAGGTCGCCAATCACGAGCTTCGGGTGAAGCCACAGTGACGCCTCAGGAGCAAAGTTGAGCACCGATCCGAAACCAATGGGCCCGAGCCTGCAACGGCTGTTGTCGCATCTGGGGGCACCCAAAGCCAGCACCGTGGTTGACGTGTTTGATCGCTGGCCGGAATTGGTAGGCGCCGAGATCGCAAAACACAGCCGACCGGTGTCGTTCTCGGACAACACGCTCACCATCAAAACCGACGATGCCGCCTGGGCGTCGCAGCTTCGCTGGGCCGAGAAAGAACTGCTGGCCAAACTCTCGCTGGAGCTCGGTTCCGACGATGTTCGGGCCCTGGAAATTCGGGTCGACTGAAAAACCTTAAACACCATCTAAAACCGCAGGTCAGAGGGGTGTTTCCGCTACTGATATGCCACAGAAGTGTCGGTGGTGAGTGGTACACTAGACCTACGTCATCTCGACGGGTTTGTTCGTCAAAACCGCAGGTCACGGTCGTCCCCCCCATCCAGTGTCCACCCCACGAAAGGTTCTTGTCTTGGCCGAAGCGCCGAACGACGAAAACGCCGACGAGTCGGCCAAGGATTCCGAGACAGAAGCCGACCCGCAAGAATCGGCAGAATCCGGAAGCTCAGCCGCGGCGGTTGCTCCCGGTTCTTATGACGCGGGCGCAATTACCGTCCTCGAGGGACTCGAGGCGGTGCGCAAGCGGCCGGGTATGTATATCGGTTCCACCGGTCCAGCCGGACTCCATCACCTCGTGTACGAAGTGGTCGATAACTCGGTCGACGAGGCCATGGCCGGCTACTGCGGCTCGATCTCGGTCACCATTCTCGAAGACGGCGGCTGCGAGGTAGTCGACGACGGCCGCGGAATCCCTGTTGGCAAACATCCCAAGTACGACATGAGCGCTGCCGAGGTCGTGCTCACGGTGTTGCACGCCGGCGGAAAGTTTGGCGGCGAGGGTTACAAGGTTTCCGGCGGCCTTCACGGCGTGGGTGTCTCGGTGGTCAACGCGCTCTCGTCGCGGGTCGAGGTCGATATCGACCGCGAGGGCAAGCGCCACAGCATGTCGTTCGTCAACGGCGGAAATCTCGAGGATTCGCTCACGGTTTCTGGCGACGCTCCCGACG
The DNA here is from genome assembly GCA_964529355.1 of uncultured Acidimicrobiales bacterium. Classification (GTDB taxonomy): domain Bacteria; phylum Actinomycetota; class Acidimicrobiia; order Acidimicrobiales; family SHLQ01; genus CALLQB01. The sequence goes on along the minus strand of CAZGVQ010000042.1, from coordinate 9,853 downwards.
GCCGCACCGGCACCACCGTTCGGTTCTGGCCCGACGACAGCATCATGGACGATGTCGATTTCCGGGCTCAGACACTGCTCGACCGGTTCCAGATGATGGCGTTCCTCAATCGGAGCCTCGAGATCAAATTTCGCGATCTCCGCAAGGACCGCCCCGTCGACAACTCCGAATGGACGGTGTTCAAGTACGACGGCGGCATCATCGACTTCGTCACCCACCTCAACCAATCCAAAGAAGCCCTCTTCGACAAGGTGGGCTACTTCGAGTCGGTAGGCGACAACGAAGAGGTCGAGATCGCCTTCCAGTGGAACACCGGCTTCAACAGTGACGGCCTGCACTCCTTCGCCAACGGCATCACCACCATCGAAGGTGGCATGCACGAGGAGGGCTTCCGAAAGTCGCTCACCAACGTGTTCAACAAGTACGCCTTCGCCACCAAGGGTGGCCTGAAGGAGAACGACGACCGACTCCAGGGCGACGACATTCGTGAAGGGCTAACCGCCATCATCTCGGTACGACTAGCCGAGCCTCAGTTCGAGGGCCAGACCAAGGGCAAGCTCGGCAATGTGTCGATTCGTTCGCTGGTCGAAAAAGCCACCAACGAGAAACTGGGGGAGTGGCTCGAGGAGAACCCCAACGAAGCCAAGGCCATTGTCAGCAAAGCCATTCAGGCATCCCGTGCCCGCGAAGCGGCGCGCAATGCCCGCGACCTCACCCGTCGGAAGTCGGCACTCGAAGGTGCGGGCCTGCCCGGCAAGCTCACCGACTGTGCGTCGAAGGAACCAGCGGAATCCGAGATCTACATCGTCGAGGGAAACTCGGCCGGTGGTTCGGCCAAGGAAGCCCGCGACCCGCACACCATGGCCATCCTGCCCATCCGCGGCAAGATCCTCAACGTCGAGCGAGCCCGCATCGACAAGATGCTTCGCAACACCGAAGTGCAGTCACTCATCTCGGCCATCGGCGCGGGTATCGGCATCGAGTTCGAGATCGAACAGGCTCGCTACCACAAGGTGATTCTGCTAGCCGACGCCGATGTCGATGGCAGCCATATCCGCACGCTCCTGCTCACGTTCTTCTTCCGCCAGATGCGCGAATTGGTTGAAGCCGGATACGTGTATGTGGCCCAGCCCCCGCTGTACTCCACCAAGGTCGGCAAAGAGAAGATCTACCTCAAAGACGACATCGCCAAAGATGCGTTTCTCGAGGAGAACCCCAAGCACAAAGAGGAGTTCGCCCGGCTGAAAGGTCTGGGTGAGATGGATGCCTCTGAGCTCTGGGAAACCACGATGGATCCCAACACCCGGACCCTGCTGCAGATCTCGGTCGAGCAGGCCAGTATCGCCGACGAGATCTTCTCGGTGCTGATGGGCGACGACGTTGAGAGCCGCAAGCACTTCATCCAGACAAACGCCAAGGACGTCAGGTTCCTCGATATATGAGCGACACAACAACCAATTCAGGCGACGACGGCGGGTCGATCGAGCCCATCGAGATCCAACAGGAAATGGAGCAATCCTTCCTGGAGTACGCCATGTCGGTCATCGTGTCGCGGGCGCTGCCCGATGTGCGCGACGGTCTCAAGCCGGTGCATCGCCGCATCCTCTGGTCGATGTATGACTCGGGTACCCGCCCCGACCGCGGCCACGTCAAGTGCGCCACGGTGGTTGGCGACGTCATTGGTAAATACCACCCGCACGGCGACACCGCGATCTATGACTCCATGGTTCGTATGGGGCAGGACTTCAGCCTGCGCCACACCCTCATCGACCCGCACGGAAACTTCGGCTCACCCAGCGACCCACCCGCCGCCTACCGATACACCGAGTGTCGGCTCGAAGACCTCGCCATGCGACTGCTCGATGGCATCGACAACGAAACCGTCGATTTCGTCCCCAACTTCGATGGCCGCTTCGATGAGCCCACGGTGCTTCCATCGCGCTTCCCGAACCTGCTGGTCAACGGCAGCCAGGGCATCGCGGTGGGTATGGCCACCAACATTCCGCCGCACAACATGGGCGAGGTGGTCGACGCAACCCTGCACCTGCTCGACAACCCCGACGCCGATGTCGAAGCCCTTATGGAGTTCGTGAAAGGCCCCGACTTCCCCACCAAAGGACTCATCCTCGGTCGGGCTGGCATCAAGGACGCCTACACCACCGGCCGCGGCTCGGTCAAGATCCGCGCCCGCGCCGAAATTGAAGAGACCAAGACCGGTGGCGAGCAGATCGTCGTCACCGAAATTCCGTACCAAACCTCGGTTGAGAACATCGAAACCAAGGCTGCTGAAGCGGTGAACGCGGGAACCATCGAAGGTATTCGCGCGATTCGCAACGAGTCGGCCAAAGGCAAGACCCGGCTGGTGTTTGAACTCAAGCGCGATCAGCCATCGCTCATCATCCTCAACAAGCTCTATAAGCACACGCCGCTGCAGACCAGCTTCGGTGTGAACATGGTTGCGCTGGTCGACGGTGTGCCCCGCACACTCAACCTGCGTGAAGTGCTGTACCACTACGTCGAGCATCAGATCGAGGTGGTCACCCGCCGCACCGAGTACCTGCTGGGCAAGGCAAAGGATCGCCTCCACATCGTCGAAGGCCTTCTGAAGGCTCTCGACATGATCGACGAGATCATCGAGCTCATCCGTGGGTCCGAGAACCGTGGTGCGGCCAGTGAGGGTCTCCAGGCCGAGCCGTTTGAGTTCAGCGAGCGTCAGGCCGTCACCATTCTCGACATGCAGCTGGGTCGGCTCACCCGTCTGGGTCGCGCCGACCTGCTCGAAGAGCAGGCCAAACTCACCGAGGAGATCACCGAGTACGAATCCATCCTCGCCGACCCGGTTAAGTTGCGCGGCGTCATCAAAGACGAGATGACCGAGATCCGCGACAAGTACGCGAACGATCGGGTTTCGGAGATCACCTTCGACCCAGGCGACTTCGACATCGAAGATCTCATCGACGACGAAGACATCATCTTCACGATGAGCAACACCGGCTACGTCAAGACCGTCGCGATCGACGAGTTCAAGACCCAGGGTCGTGGTGGGCGTGGCGTCAGTGGAGGCAACCTCAAAGAGGAAGACACCGTGTTTGCCATGGTGCAGACCTCGGCGCACGCCTACCTCATGTTCTTCTCCAGTCGGGGCAAGGTGTATCGCCTCAAGGCCCACCAGGTGCCGATGACGAGCCGTACGGCCCGAGGCACGGCGCTGGTCAACCTGCTGCCGCTGCAGCCCGAAGAACGCATCATGGCCGTCGTCGATACCCGCGACTACGAGACCAACCAGTACCTGTTTTTCGCGACTCGCAAGGGCCGGGTGAAGAAAACCCTGTTCAACGCGTATGACTCGTCGCTCAAAGCTGGCCTCATCGCCATCAAACTCAACGACGACGATGAGCTGGTCGAGGTACGACCGGTCAACGAAGGACAGGACATCTTCCTGGTGTCCCGCAATGGTCAGACCATGCGCTTCGATGAGTCCGATGTGCGCCCGATGGGCCGCACCGCAGCCGGCGTACGAGGCATGAAGTTCCGTGAAGGTGATGAGCTGGTGTCGCTGTCGATCGAACGCGACGACGCCAAGCTGCTCACCGTGACCTCCAACGGTTTCGGCAAGCGATCCGAGCTCGAGCAGTTCCCCAAGAAGGGCCGCGGCGGCTTGGGTGTTCGGGGCATGAAGATCACCGAAGGCAAAGGCGTGGTGGTTGCCTCGTTCATGGTTGGCGACGATGACCAGGTGTTCCTCACCGGCACCAAAGGCGTCATCATTCGCATGCCGGTGGCCGACATCAGTATCCAGGGTCGTTCTGCCAGCGGCGTGTCGGTCATGAACGTGCAGGATGGTTCAGAGGTCGCCGCGGTTGCGCCGGCCTTTGCCACCGACGAGGATGAAGACGGCATCCCCGACGCAGCCCAGGCTCATGCCGATGATGCTGCCGAAGACAGCACTTCCGCGGAAGAGACTTCCGCCTCCGAAGAAGAGTAAGCCCCAACTTCTCCCTCAGAACATCTGAGGTTGCTGCGCGTGCCATGTTCGGCGCGCCAGGCCTATCTGTGGGAGAAGTCATGAGTACAAAACGAGAGAAATCCGAGCGCGGCGCAGCAAGCCTCTTTGTCATCGCGCTGCTCACGATTGCACTGGTTGGCGCGCTGCTAACCGTGGCCATTGGTGAGGTCGTTATCGACCGGGCTCAGGCGCAAACTGCGGCCGATGCCGCCGCGCTGGCTGGCGTGGTCGAGGGGGCTGCGGTTGCTGCCACCTATGCCGAGCTCAATGGTTCGGAGCTCACCAGCTACACCGCTTTTGGTTCGCGGGTTCGTGTGACCGTTCGGGTTGGCCGGGTCAGCGCAACCGCAGTAGCGGAACGCCGCGAACGGGTGGTCTGGCCGTCGTGACCTTGACGACTGGATCTGAACAATTGTCAGCGTCCTGACGTCTCACTCGTGATGACCAACGTGCAACGAAGTCTGACCCTTGCCACGAGATTTTGCCTTGAGCTGCCTACAATGTCTCGGTGCCCCCTCAAGCCGAATCATCTTCGGACGACAGCGTGTCCGACGAGACGACCCAAACTGCTGTGATCACCGATAACCCTTCCAACGACGATTTTGACGACTTCGCCGATCTGGCCGACGACGCCGATGATGTTGATGCTGGGGCGCCTGCTGGTGACGACGTACAGGAAGTAGCGCTTGAGGAAAGCATGGCGCCAGCCATGCCTGCATCCGATCCCTACCTGCCGCCCGACCTGGTTGAGCCGGTCGTTCCGGCGGCTGCGCCGCTTCCGGCGCACAAGGCTCCAAGCCCCACCTGGCGCGATCGCCGGGCCGCCAGCCGTCTCCGCGCCCGCAAGGTGCGTCGCCTGGTTCGCCACATCGAACCGTGGTCGATGCTCAAGATCTCGCTGCTGTTCTATTTCTGCCTCTGGATCATCCTGCTGGTTGCCGGTGTCCTGCTCTGGGGTGCCGCCGTGAACTCCGGAACGGTCGACAACATCGAGAACTTCATCCGTGAGCTCTTTGCCCTCGACACCTTCGAGTTCGACGCCGACCGGATCTTCCGTTCGGCTGCGCTCGGCGGCTTGGTGATGGTGGTCGCGGCCACCGGCTTCAACGTGCTCCTCGCCGTGTTGTTCAACCTCATCAGCGATCTCACCGGCGGTGTTCGGATCACGGTGGTCGAGGAAGAGTCGGCCCGCATGTTCGCCCGGCCGGCAAAGCGCACCCGCAAAGACCGCAGCGCCGCCAAAGCGGCGGCGAAAGCAGCGCAGTCTCGCTAGTTGCCGGGGTAGCAATCGCGGCCCTGGTGCCGCTACCTTTGCCTACTTCGGGCCTATAGCTCAGTTGGTTAGAGCGCACCCCTGATAAGGGTGAGGTCGTTGGTTCAACTCCAACTAGGCCCACTGAACCTGACACTGACACTGACTGACTGAAGTGAAACGCGTCGGTTCTTGCGGACCTTGGGCGTTTGTGGGCCCACGACGGGTCGGTGGGCCTTAGGGATCGTGATGGGTTAGGGTCTCGCGTTCCGAGCTACCACCGGCTCGACGATCGAAGGAGCGGGTTATGAGTGACCTGATTGTGTTCTGTTACGAAGGCGATTCTGAAGCCAAAGAAGCGTTGGCCCATGTGGCAAGCCAGGAGCAGAAGAACATCCACAAACCGCTCGTTGCTATCGAAGATGCAGCGGTCGCGGTGAAGAAGGCCAATGGCAAGGTGAAGATTCGCCAGACGTTGGAAGCGGCAGCGAAGGGCTCGAGGACGCTGTACGGCGGATTCTGGGGCCTGCTTATCGGCATCCTTCTTGGTGGACCGCTGTTCGGTCTGCTCATCGGCTACGCCGTTGCCGGGTTGCTGGGACGCAACATCGACCTTGGTATCGACAACGACTTCATCGAGACGCTCAGCGACCAACTGGAGCCGGGCAACTCAGCGTTGTTCCTACTGGTAAACGACACCGACCCCGACACGATCGCCGAGGCCATGGGCGACCACCGGGGAACCCTTTTTCATACGACCCTTCCCGACGGCTGTCTGTCGGTGCTGGATGAGGCGTGCCAGACCGAAGAGCTCCGCGACTCGATCGAGGCCGAGATGTTCGAAGAGGCCGAGGGCTAACTCGTTAGTGAGCTTCGGCGTGCTCGCTGTGTGAGTCGTCGGACTTGTGGAAAAGCTTGGTCACGATAAAGAAGATGATCGCGCCCACGATGAAGCCGAGGATCGCCGAGGCGATGGTGTTGCCGAGCCAACCGAGAAGGCCGCCCAGAAACGGTGACCCGTGCAGCCACTCTTCGAAGTCGATCACGGGGCCATAGAGGCCGTTCCAGTTGAACGGTGAGTCGTGCGATCCGGCGATGAGGATATGGCCACCAACCCAGAGCATTGCTGCGGTACCGATGATGGTGAGCCACTTGAGCAGAATCGGCATGCCGGCTACCAGTGCGGCGCCGGTCTTCTGTGATGCCTCATCGTCGCGGCGGGTCATGGCCAGGCCAATGTCGTCCATTTTCACGATGAGTCCCACTGCGCCGTAGACCACCACGGTGATCAGGACGGCAATGGCAGCCAGGGTGAACCCTTCTTGCACGATGCCCACATCGGAGCTGCCCTCCTGTTCGAGCAGGCCCTTTGCCGAGAGAACCATGATCTCCGCGGAGAGGATGAAGTCGGTGCGGATTGCGCCGGAGATGGTTTTGGCTTCAGCTTCGGGGCCCTGCAGCACGGCAGGAGCGCCATGGTCTTTGTCCTCGTGGCCTTGCAGGTAGTGGATGATTTTGTGGGCGCCTTCGTAACAGAGAAACGCACCACCAAACATCAAAATGACGTTGATGACGTCGGGCGCGTACCGGTTGAGAAGCAGGACGACCGGGAGGATGAAAATCAGCTTGTTGCGGAGCGAGCCGGTGGCGATCTTCTTGATGATTGGTAGCTCGCGGTCGGCAGCGAGGCCCTGCACGTAGGCCGGCGTAACTGCGGCGTCATCGACCACAACACCAGCGGCCTTCGCACTGGCTTTGACGGCGGCAACGCCAACGTCGTCTACGGACGCGGCGGCAAGCTTGGCCAATGCCGCGACATCATCGAGTAGTCCTACGAGTCCACCGGCCATGATTTTTCACTTTCATCTGGTCAGAAGCGTTCAAAACCCTACTGCGATTGAGATGCAAAGCGGCACTTTCGCCGACGCAACGCTTCTCTGAGTCGACCGGTACCTTCGGGAGCTGTGAATGTCATGTCGGTTCCACAAGGCGAGTTTCGGCTCGCCCGTTTTCCAATTCGACCAAAGGAGAACTTTCGCGCCTGGGATGCAGCAGACGAATATCTGCTCACGGCGGTGGCGGGTGAAGCTGACCTCGATATCGATGTCCCCGAGCTGCGGGGGCGCAATGTGGTGATCAACGACTCCTACGGCGCCATCACGGTGGCGCTGAGCGAGCACGAGCCGACCATGGTGACCGACTCGGTGCTTTCGGTGATGGGTGCCACGCAGAACATGACGACCAACCGGCACGATGATTCCATCGCTATTCGTCGCAGCACCGAAGAACTGCCGTTTCCTGTCGACCTTGTGCTGCTCAAGGTTCCGAAGTCGTTAGGTCTGCTCGAACATCAGCTTCATCAGATTCGCGGCGCTGCGCATGCCGGCACGGTGGTTCTTGGCGGAGGGATGGCCCGCCATATTCATACGTCGACCCTCGAGCTGTTCGAGTCGATCCTGGGACCAACCACGACATCGTTAGCGAAGAAGAAGGCCCGACTGATCTTTCCCACCCTCGATCTCGATCGCGAGGTGGCTGTTGCACCGGGGCCACAAACCTTCACGGTCGATGGTGGAACGGTGGTGCATAGCCACCCTGGGGTGTTTTCGGCCGGCAAGCTCGACTCGGGCACTCGCTTTCTGCTCGCCAACCCACCTGCCGTTCCTGCTGCCGCGCGAATGGTCGATCTCGGCTGTGGCAATGGCGTGCTCGGCACCGTGTTCGCGCAACCCGACACCGAGGTGTCGTTTCTCGACAAGTCATTCCTGGCCCTCGAGTCAGCTCGAGCGACGTTTGCCGATGCTTTCCCAACCGGGGAGGCCCGATTCTTGGCCACCGATGGAGCCGACGAGATCTCCGATGCTTCGGTCGATCTGGTGGTCAACAACCCGCCGTTTCATGATGATCAGGCGTTGGCTGAAGCAACCGCGTGGAAGATGTTCAACGATGCCCACCGGATTCTGAAGCCGGGTGGCGAGTTCCGGGTGGTCGGCAACCGCCACCTCGGGTATCACGCCAAACTCAGCAAGATCTTCGGCAACCGAAAGACCGTGGCCAGCAACAAGAAGTTTGTGGTGCTCAGCGCCCAGAAGAACTAGTTCTCCAGCGCGGCCCGCCGGAAGGCTCCCGATTCGTCGTACACGGTTCCACAATCCTCGGTGCGGTACATGCGGTTGTCGGAGTTGACGAGCCCATTGCTCCGAAGTGCGGTGACCATCGACAGGTAGTTGGGGTGCTCGAAATGGGCCGCCAGGCTGTCGGCATCGGTCCACAGCTCATACACCTGAATGTTCAACGGTTCACAGGGGTCAGCGGCAAAGCAGTAGGCCAGGCAGCCCGGCTCATCGTCGCGGGTGGCTTTCTGCACCACACGTGAGGCCACAACTGCTGCGTCGCGATCCGACTCGGCTGAAAACGAAAGTGTTGCCGTGATGATGATCATCTGACCGGCGTAGTTCAGGCGCGGTTGGCCGCACAACTCAGCAGCAGAGTCAGGACTCGGAGCGACGTGAATGCCTGATCGGGTGCCCACTTCATCGCGGTGCACCGTCCTTGGTTAGGGGATCGTTGGTGAGCGGGTCGGCGCTGTGAGCGAGGTCGTTGATGGCGAGCCGGGCGTGGGTGGCCAGTGATGATTTGAAGTAGTCGCGACGTTGAATGCTTCGCCACGTGGACTTCCAGCGATTGGTCGTTCGGCCATCGACGGAATCGGCCGCGGCAATCTCGTCGAGCAACACCTGATACTCGGAATCGCGGTCGGCGATCATCGAAGCCTTCAGCTGTGGACCGACGCCTGGCGCTGCCGGATCGGCGAGCCAGACGATGGCTTCGCCACCCGCCTGTTGCACTCGTACTGCAACCCACTCGAGCTGTTCACGATTTCGATCCGAAACCGGCAGAGCTACCAGACCTTCGCCCAACTGCGCGACGCCGAGTGTCTTGAGTTTGCGCCAAACGGCGATTCGCGGAGTCGAAGGCTCGCGAGGGATGCGGTAGTTGAGCAGCACCCATCCCGGTTTTCGGTTTGCAACCATGGTTTCAATATTACAGGAGCCGCTAGGAGCTGGAAAGGCGCCGTCGTGAAGGCGACCTAGGCCTCGTCGACCACACCCATGGCATCCATGGCCCCGTCGGGTGACTCGATCTCGACGATGGGGTCGTCGACATCGTCGTATTCAAGGCGAAGCGCCCGGCTCATGGTGGCATGCATGTCGTAGGTGCAGGTGATGTAGGTAAGTTCGAGGATCTCCTCGTCGCTCAGCACGGTCTGGAGCTCGGCGAAGAGTTCATCGGGCACTCGACCGCCCTGCAGCACCAGGCAGTCGGTGTAGGCGAGAACCAGGCGTTCGGTTTGGCTAAAACAGGTTGCAGCCGACCAGTTGCGCACCGCCTGCATCTTCTCTTCGCTCAGCCCAACGCTGCGCCCCGCCTTCATGTGCTGCGAATAGACAAACTGGCTTTGCCTGGCGAACCCGGTGCGGGTTTGGGCCAGCTCTCGAAGTTGCGGGTCGATCAGTCGCGCAGGGTCTCGGTAGAACCGGAACCCGGCGGCGATGTGATCGAACATGTCGGGTACCGCAGCCGTGACGGTCCAC
>CAZGVQ010000041.1:0-12462 GCA_964529355.1 uncultured Acidimicrobiales bacterium | reverse complement strand
GCCCTCGACGTCGAGGGCCTTGCACATTCCGGCGAAGTCGGCGTCGGTTGTCGGAACGACGATGCCCCAGCCATCGAGAAACGGCATCGGTTTGAACCCCGCGTTGAAGCTCGACCGTTGCGTGCCGTCGCTGTCCAGCAGCACTTCGTTGCCCGCCGACTCGGCCCACAGGAACGACACGCAGGCGTCGGCCATCGCCATTTCGACGTGCTGACCACCTCGACCCTGGCCGCGAGCAAAGAGCGCTGCGGTGATGGCCTGGCTCGCGAACAGCGCGCTCACCTTGTCGGCGCCGTTCTGGTGCAAGAACTCCGGCGGCCCACCCTCGGGGTCGGCCTGGTTGGCAGCGAAGCCGGCGTACGCCTGAATCGACGTGTCGTAAGCGCTGCGCTCGCTGTATGGCCCCTCGGATCCGTAGCCCGAGATCGAGCAGTAGATCACCTCAGGATTCAACGCCCGAACCGACTCGTAGCCCAGGCCCAGCCGATCGATCACGCCGGGCCGAAAGTTCTGCACGACCACATCAGCTTCGGCGGCCAACTTCAACACGACCGACTGACCCTCTTCAGTCGACAGGTCGACTGCGATACACCGCTTGCCACGATTGCAGGCCAGGTAGAAGGCACTCATGCCGTTTACCGAAACGCCGATCCAGCGAGCGATATCGCCCATCCCGGGCCGTTCAACCTTGACGACCTCGGCTCCCTGGTCGGCCAGCAACGTGACGGCAAATGGGCCGGTGAGGGCTATGGACAGGTCGAGGATTTTGACGCCAGCCAGGGGCCCCTCAGGAGCGGTCGTGCTCATGGTGATTCCTTCCGAAACGGATCAACGCCACGTCAGCGATGAAGCGTTGATGATCGCACAGCTGCGCGGCAATCTCCGAAAGGCCTGCTGTGGGAGCTATGGACGCACGCTTTTCAAAAGACTTGCTGACTATAGACCCCGCCACTGGGGACGTCGGCTGGTATCGGGTAGTCCACGCCGCCAATCGATAACCCAGTCCGGGATGAAACAGGCGAGTAGTCGATTACGAAGCCACCGGCCTCACAGACCAACAGCCCCGTATCCTCGCCGAGCAAGGTCACGGTCGCTTCGGCAAAGGCTGAGCCCTCGCGTCGAACAAAGGCTTCGACACCCGGAGACTCGGCGGAGATCTGATCCTCAGTCGCCGCAATCGAGACCAGGGCGCTACTCGATGGACTGGAGGTCGAGGACCAGACGTCCACCTCTGGTTCCCCTTCTTGGCGCACAACGAGCTTCACCTCGTCACCGGAGACCTCGAAGTTCGCAGTCGTGGACGACGTCAGCTCAAACGGGTCACACGAACCGCCACTAGACGAAACGAGGGCGCACGAAGCAACCAAGACCATCCAGGCCCCGGAACAAAACAACATTTTGGCTGCCCTCACAAGACTTCCTCAACGCTGAGTTTTACAAGCATCAGCAGCGAGCCTATTTCACGAATTAGTTGGCTTTTTCGGAAACACACTCGGGCCCGATGCACCGCTCGCAGGCAGCACCCAACTCATCGAGCCATCGCGCACCGCTGCGCGAGGCGTCCCGCCGTCGCTGACGTACGCGGAATCAGCGACATCCATCGCGACTCATCACTATTCGGTGGCCGTTGATCCGCCACACGCTGCGGCAACCGTGACCATAAAGACAAACGCCAGGGCACGCAGAAGGTTGGACTGCAGTAGGGCACGCATGGATACCAGAATCGCCTATCTCTCTGCGAAAATCCCTGACACCGTCCCGCGCTTCCTGTGGCATCACCGAGAACTACATCCAGAAGCGGTCGCAGACGTCGAGCCAGAGTTTTGTGGTGAGGCGGAGGGACTCGATATCGATCCGTTCGTTGTGGCCATGGAAGCGGGACATGAACTCACCGAGGCCGATGTCGGCGCTCAGCAGGCCAGCGCCGTAGCTGGGCACCCCACGCTCGCGGAAGAAGCGCGCATCGGTACCGCCGGTGACCATCGACGGCAGCACCTTGGCGCCCGGGTACGTCATGTGAATCGAGTCGACCAGGGCATCCCAGAGCGGCGTGTCGGTGCTCGATGAGGTCGACAGACCCGACTCGTCGTTGTACGGCGAGAACTCGACCGACCCCATGAGCTCGGGGCCGATCGCTTCTTCGAGATACCCGGCAACGTCGTCGCGACTCACTCCGGGGATGACCCGGATATCGACGACCAGCTTCACCTTGTCGGGGATGGTGTTGCTCTTCGTACCGCCCTTGATGACGTTGGGCGAAAAGCTGGTGTGACAGCACGAGTGAAGGTTACGAGCCATCGCCGGCTCCATCTCGTCGAGCGCCTCGCGAATACGGCCCGGGTCGAGAAGCTTGGCTTCGACATCGGCCGGAAAGTTCAACGCCTTCACCCGGCTGGTGAACAACTCGTCGATCTTCGCGCCCGGATCGATGGCTTCGATTCGGCGAACGACCTCGGCAGCCTTGGAGATGGCGTTGTCGGTCTTGTAGGGCATCGACCCATGGCCCGGCTCGCCACTCACCGTGATGATCTGGGTCATGATGCCCTTCTCGGCGGTGGTGAGCAGCACGATCATGCCGTCGTCGCCCATAACCGGCGAGCCGCCGTACTCGGTGAGCACGTAATCGCAGTGCAGGGCATCCCACCGATCCTCCACCAGGGGGCGGGCGCCGTAGCTTCCACCGGCTTCCTCGTCGGCGACGCCGAAATACACAATGTCACCCGGGTAGCGGGTGTCGGAGTTGGCGATGTGACGAAACGCCACCGCCATCGAGGACGTGACGTTGAGCATGTCCACCGCTCCCCTCCCCCAGATCTCGTCGCCAATTCGTTGCCCGGAGAACGGATCGACCTTCCAGCCTTCGGGGGTCACCGGCACAACGTCGGTGTGGCCCATCAACATGAGTTTGGGGGCATCGGGATCGGTGCCCGGAAGCCGAGCGACGATGGAATCGCGCCCGGGCAACACCTGGAGCGTCTCGAGATCGGCGCCTGTGCCTTCGAGTTCGTTGCGAAGCAGGTCGGCGTTGCGGGTCTCGTGGCCAGACTCGGGCGTCCCGTCGTTCACACACTGGTTGCGAATCATCGCCTGGAGAAGCTCGGTGGTCTCTCCGGTGAGTCGGTCGAGGGTGCTATCGGATGCGGCCATCAACCCAAACTAGTGACTGGCGAGCCAACCGTCAGCAGGGCCCCCGTTAGGTCGACCAGAGATCGAGGAGTTCCGCCGTGGTGGTGACCGTGGTGAGCAGCCCAAGGGTATTGGCGATAGCCACATCGACGAACGACTGGGGCACCGCGCCCACCGCGTCGCGGGGAAGCACCACCTGATAGCCCAGATCGATCGCCGAAAGCACCAGCCCGAGAACACCAACGTTCACCGAGTTGCCGGTGGCCACGATGGTCTGGATAGACATGTTGCGCAGCACCTGGTCGAGCGAGGTCGATGTGAACGGGGTGAGGCCGTGCATTCGGGGCAGCCGGATGTCGGTGTCGAAGCCATCGAGCTGAGGAATCAGGTCTGCGCCCTCGGTGCCCTCGACGACGAACGAGTCGCTACCAACCGTTGCGGCGAGAAGCCGACAGTTGAGTGCCTGCCCGGCGCGGTCGGCGCGACTCTCGGCCGTGCAGTGAACAATCGTGGCGTTTGCATGGCGCGCCGATCCGACGAGCGTGACGAGATTATCGATGATGCCGTGGGCCTCCATTTCGTCGCGGAGTTGCGTCATCATCGCCAGGTCGCCGGCCACCCCGCGCTGCATTTCCATCGTGATAACGGCGGTGGTGGCGGGATCGACCAGCTTGGCGAGCCGCGAGGCTGAGGCGTCGTTCATGGTTCCCGATGCTAGTTGGATGGGTCCGATGGCCCAGAAAATGGTTCAGATGGTCGCCGAAAGTACCGAATCGCACGTTCGTAGGCAATGACCTGGCCCGATGCCTGCAAGCGTGCGCCTCGATGCCGATGGCTCAGTGATATGCCGGGGCTGTCACGAAACGGAATCGCGTGGGTGTTGGTGATCCTTGCCGCGCTCTCGGCCACTGGCGGCCTCGTCTCGTTCCGTGTCCGGACTCTGGCTCTCGACACCGGCATCTTCGAAGAGGTGGTGGAGCGAACCGTGGCCGACCCGTCCACCACCACACTTCTTCGCGACGCCGTGACCGAGGTGCTCGTGCAGGGTGTCGATGCGGGCTTTGCCACCTACGCCGAACAATTGGCCAACGTCGGGGTGAACAGATCGATGGTCGACACCGAGATCGAGGTGCTCGCCGACCGCACCTCGGAGAGCCCGGTGCTGCGCGAGGAGTTTGCCCGCGCCCTTCGCCAGAGCCACCGGTATGCGGTTGGCGAATCACCCAACCCGGCCACCGTGAACAGCGAGGTCTTTGCCGGCGTCCTCGAAACCGAAGCGCGCCGCCTCACCCCGGCCCTGGGCCAGATCATCGAGTTTGATGCGTCGAAACTCCATATCCAGCTCCCCCGCCCTCGCCAGGTTGGCGATACCCTCGAAACGCTGCGAGTCCTGGCCATCGCCGGTCCGGTCGCCGGCACCATTGCGCTTCTGCTCGGCATCAGTCTGCACCCCGACCGCGTGTCGGTGATTCGCTTCCTGGGCCGTTGGCACCTCGGTGTCGCGCTGCTCTTGACCGTGTTCGCCGTTGCGTTGGGCGCGGTATGGAACGCCTACGCGCTCGATCTTCCGCTGACCATCCCGACCGATGCGGTGGTGGTCTATCGACAATTCATGTGGGGGCCCGCGCTGGCCGTGGGACTGATCGGCATCTCGTGCGCGCTCCTTGCCGCGGCCTTCACCGAAGACAAGACCGCTGACGATCCCTCACCGGCACCCGCAGGAGGGCACAGCTGCTAATCGGCCTGGCGCTCGAGCCACCAGGCGTCGAGTCGTTTCTCGAGTTCCTCGCGGGGTAGTTCGCCCTCGGCTCGTTTGATGCCGAGCAGGAACTTGAGGGCCTGGCCAACGGCAGGACCGGCTGGAAGGTCGAGATATTCCATGACCGCAGCGCCGTCCATACCGGGCCGCTCCGCCGCTCGACGGTCGGCCTCGGCCAGTTCGGCGATTCGTCGTTCGAGGTCGTCGACCGCGGCCTGAATGCCCTCGGCCTTCTTCTTGTTTCGGGTGGTGCAGTCGCAGCGGACCAGCTCGTTCAACCGACCCAGATACGGGCCAGCGTCTCGGGCGTAACGACGTACCGCCGAGTCAGACCAGCCATCGGTGTACCCCTTGAAGCGGCCCGAAAGCCGTACCAGCTCGCTCACCGCAGCGATGGTGTCGTCGTCGTAGCCCATCTGGGCCATCCGCTTGCGTGCCATTCGGGCGCCCACCACCTCGTGATGTCGGAACGTCACGCCGCCGTGTTCGAAGGACCGGGTCTTGGGTTTACCGATGTCGTGAAACAGGGTGGCCAGGCGAAGGATGAGGTCGGGTCCGGTTTTGGCCACCACGGCGATGGTGTGGCTCAGGACATCCTTGTGTTTGTGGATCGGGTCCTGCTCCATCCGCAGGATCGGGAACTCGGGGAGGATGTCGTCGAGTTCACCGGAGTCGACCGACGTCCAGAGCGACTCGGCGACATCGTCGGCGAGCAGGATCTCAGAGAGGCGATCGGCAGCGGATGGTGCAATGGACACAGTGAAGACCTGGGACAGGCAATACAAGAACGAACCCACCCAGGATCACCGGGCGGGCAACGCTGAAGTATAGGGCTGGGGTTTATGATCACGAGATGTCCGACAAAGGCTTTCCGTCGCCCTTTCACGAGGAGAATCCAGGCGACAACACCGCAATGACCTCTCTGTTGTTTGGTGTTGCGGCCATCCTGATGACCGCAACCTGGGTGGCAGCGCTTGCCGGTGCCGGGTTCTCCATCGCAGCGCTCGGACTCGGCCTCAAATACCTGAAGGACGAGGATTTCGTGCAAACCCCGAGGTTCGAGCGCATGGCGCGTGGCGGAATGGTGATGGGCTTCTTCGCACTGTTGGCCAGCGTCGCGATTCTCCTGATTCAGGCGAGCTAGGCCACCGCTATGCAGGCATCGGCGAGCCGCCAATTCACCGTCGAAGGTCCCGTCGATCTGGCACTCACGCTTCGCCAGCTCAACGAAGGATCGAAGCGCACGCCCGAAGGTATGTGGTGGGCCACCAACACCCCGCTCGGACCCGGCTCGGTGCTCCTGCGCCGTGAAGGTGCGACCATCAACGCAGAAGCATGGGGCGACGGTGCGGAGTGGATGCTCGACAAGGCACCCGGGGTGATCGGTTGTAACGACGACCCCACCACGTTGCCCCGCGTGAACGACATGGTCACCGACCTGGCCCGCCGCAAGCCCGGCCTCCGGATGCCCCGCAGCGAGCGGGTCATGGAGGCGCTGTTCATCACCGTTCTCGGCCAGAAGATCCAGGCCACCATGGCACACCGGTCGGCTCGGATCTTTCGCGCCAGGTACGGCCAGCCGGCTCCGGGGCCATGCCCGATTCAGCTGCTGCCGCCCACCGCCGACATTGCGTCGATGCATTACACCGACTTCCATGCGCTCGGCGTCGAGCGGAAACGGGCCGACGTCATCATCAACTGCGCCAAGCGGGCCAACCGTCTCGAAGAGACCGCCGACATGAGCCTGGAAGATGCCGAGAAACGACTGCTGGCGTTTCCGGGAATCGGACCATGGACATCGGGCATCATCATGCAGGCCGCGCTGGGTGATCCCGACTCGGTGGCGGTGGGCGACTACCACATCCCCAACATCGTCAGCTGGGCGTTGGCCAACGAGCCCCGCGCCGACGACAACCGCATGCTCGAACTGCTCGAACCGTTTGCCGGACACCGGGGCCGGGTCACGCTGCTGCTGAAGTTCTCGGGGATCAGTGCGCCGAAATACGGTCCCCGGCTCGAGCTGTGGTCGCCCGCCAAGCTGTGAGCTTGTTCCGGTTCGTCGACGTCGAGTTGGACGGCCGGATCACCGGACTCTCGCTCGCTATCGAACCCGGCGTGATCACGATGATCACCGGCCCATCGGGTGCCGGCAAGAGCTCGCTCCTTCGACTCGCCAGCGGGCTCGACCGGCCCGACTCCGGTGAGGTGCTGTTTCACGGCACGTCGGTGGCTTCGCTGCCGCCGCGCTCGCACCGGCGCGCGGTTGCGCTGGTGTTCCAACACCCGGTGATGTTCTCCGGAACCGTGGCCGACAACATCGCGGCCGCCAAACCAACCAGCCCTGCCGCCGAACTCCTTCATCAGGCGGGCCTCGATGCGTCCTTCATCGATCGCACCGCCAGCGAGCTGAGCGGCGGCGAGAAGCAACGGGTCGCGCTGGCCCGGTCGCTTGGTACCGACCCGACCGTGTTGCTGCTCGACGAGCCGACCTCGGCACTCGATGACGCATCGGGGGCACTGATCGAGTCCAGCACCAGGACATTTGT
This sequence comes from uncultured Acidimicrobiales bacterium, assembly GCA_964529355.1. GTDB lineage: Bacteria > Actinomycetota > Acidimicrobiia > Acidimicrobiales > SHLQ01 > CALLQB01. The sequence continues at coordinate 5,031 of CAZGVQ010000041.1, read as the reverse complement.
CGATGACGGCGGAAGCGTGGTGTGGGTGAGTCACGACTCGAGTCAGGTGCAACGACTCGCCGACCGGGTAGTCACCATGCAAGACGGTCGCGCATCATGAACGTGGCCGATATCGGGTTCCTCGGGCTCACGATCTCGCTGGTGCTCATCGTCATCGCGCTGGGTTTGTCAGCCTGGCAACAGCTCGGCCTCGAGCGATCCATCGTTGGCGCAACCATGCGCGCGCTCGCCCAACTCCTGGTGGTCGGCCTCCTGCTCGGCTATGTGATCGACGAGGGTCGGCCCATCTGGTTGTCGTGGCTTTGGGTGGTAGCCATCGTGATCTTTGCGGCGGCAACGGTGGCTCGACGAGCACCAGAACTGCCAAACGTCTTTCCTGTTGGTCTGGCCGCCAACGTCATCTCGGTAGCGATCAGCGTGGCGGTCACCTTCGGCTTCGGGATCTTCCCCCTCACCGGGCGAACCCTTGTCCCGGTCGCCGGAATGGTCACCGGCAACGCGATGCGGACCGCCGTGGTCGGTGCCCGGCGGCTGGTGGATGCGATGAACGAAAACCGCGACGAAATCGAAGCCCGCCTCTCACTGGGCAACTCCCCCAACGAGGCGGTGAAGCCAACCTTGCGGGCCACGCTCCGCCTGGCCCTTCTTCCTCAGATCGAGGCCAACCGCACCGTTGGGTTGGTAGCCCTGCCCGGCGCCATGACGGGATTGATCCTGGGCGGTGTCGACCCCATCGATGCGGTGTTGGTGCAGGCAGCGCTGCTGTTTCTCATCCTCGGCGCCGCCGCGATCTCGGTGACGGTGATCGGCCTCGCCGGGGTTCGGGGAATGTTCACTGCCGATGAGCGACTGGTGCTCGACAAGCTCAGCACCGACTAACCCTACGTTCAGATCTGCTTGCCGATCGCGGCGAGTGCACGGGCAAGCGCGGCTCGCTTCTCATCGCCAGCTTCGTCGCCCACCGTGGTGCGCAGCAGCTGATCGACCAGGTCGCGAAGCGCATCTTCGGGATCGGTTTCCACCAGTCGAAGCGCTTCCTCGGCCAGTTCGACATGCACCGCTAGTCCGTCATCACCGGTTCCCTGGCCCAGGTCGCGCACCATCCAGCCTGGCCAGCGTTCGCGAAGCGCGGTGTCGAGCCCGATGGTGCTGTCGTCGCTCCAGTACCACAGCGCACGAGTCTCCACTTCGAGATGCGCTCCGCCTCGCGGTCGACCAATGGTCACCTCAGCCGAACCGTGCTGCGAATCAGCGGACGTCGCGAGGGCAGGGCCGCGAGCCAAGAGATCGACCAGCAATGCCGACGAGCCGAAGACCTCGGTGCGACCCGATGGCTGATGCATGGTGACGACGCTCACCGGGTTCACGTAGTCGAGCGCCGGCGACAGCGCAGCGTCGGCTTCGACGGCCTGCTCCCAGGAAAACCGCGTTACGACCCCGTCGATGGCAAAGTCTGCCGCAGCGAGAATGTCGCCGAGCCGATTGGGCGCCCAGCGAACGGTCCAGCCAAGCCACAGCGCTCGGGCGAGGTCGAGATACGCGCTCCGCTCGACTGCGGTGAGGCCATTGGCGAACACCAGCAGCAGGCGGCGGTCGATATCGATCAGGCCGGCCGCCTGGCACCACACGTCGTCGCTGGGTTCCTGGGCGGGATCCTGAGATCGCATGAACTCCACCGCCGCCGTCGGCCCCCAGAACAGGTCGAGCAGCAGCGTCTCGGCGCCCTCGGGGTTCACGTACAGTTCGCGACCCTCAGAGCTCAGGATCACATAGTGAGCGAGCGAATCCATGGCCCGCCTCTAGCGGGGCAGCTTGGCCTTGATGTCGGCGCATTCCTGACACACGGGGTAGCGCTCGGGGTCGCGAGATGGCACCCAGACCTTGCCGCACAGGGCAATGACGGGCGTGCCGTTGATCATCGCTTCGGTGAGTTTGGCCTTGGGTACATAGTGCGAAAAGCGATCGTGATCGCCGGGTTCGGCCTCGTCGACCGCCGGGTTCTCAACGATGGTGGGCGAAGCAGGCGCGATCGTTGGAGTCGAAGACATAGGTCCATTATGGCCTGCTTCCTCCAAGAGCCCACAGCTGTGCCGATGGATCGAGATGTGGCGGAAACCGCTGACCTTCTTTCTCCCTGTGCTGTTGGTGGCCTCGGCGCTCGCTTCGGCCCAAACGGCCGCCGCTGCGCAGTCTGAAACCGACGGTGAGGGCTCGGCCATCGCTGATCAGGTGCTGGTCATTCACGACTCGGTGATCCTTGGTGCCCGCCGACAGATCGAGTCAGCGTTGTCGGAGTCACACGTCGACTATCTCGGGTTCGGTGGCCTGCGCGTAGGACCGGCCGCCGATCTCGTCGAAGATCATCCTCACCTCCTGGGCGACCAGGTGGTGGTGGAAATCGGAACCAATTACCTGGGCAGCCAAACGCTCTTCCGGAACGAACTCGACCGCCTGATGGGCCTGTTGAGCGACGTCGATCACGTTCTCTGGTTGACCCCAAGTCGTCACCGGCCGCTCATCGACAACGTTCGAGAAGAGATTCGCTCGGCCGCCCACCGGTATCCGAATCTCCAGATCGCCGAATGGGGGCCGCTCTCGGACGCGAACCACAACTACACCTGGGGCGATGGCATCCATCTCCAACCCGGAGGAGCAGATGCAATCGCCGAACTCATCCGTTCGCACCTCGCAGGCGAAGTGCCGTGGAACCAACTGCCAGAAGGAAGCATCGCGTCGGTTCGCGACGGGCGGAAGTCGGTCCGGATCGGTGGCTGGGCCATCAACCCCGACCTCGGTCGGCCGGCGATGGTTCGTCTCACCCTCGACGGCAAGTTGGTCGCCAAGAAACGCACCCACCGCAGACGGGTGAACCTGGCAGCCAGCCTGGAAAGCGACGTGGTAAAACTCGGTTTCGAGTTCAAGGTGGATATTCCCGATGGCTCTCACGAGATCTGTATTGAGGCCAACAACTTCGATGGCCGTGACCGAGTGGTGATGGACTGTCGCACGGTGGAACTTGCGCATAACCCGGTCGGAGCCATCGACCGCGTGGTCGAGAAGTCCGACGGCGACGTGGTGCGAGGGTGGGCCAGCGATCCGGATCGCAAGGTACCCCTGAAGATCGAGATCCACGAAGGCACCGCAGCGGACGCAAACCGTATCGTGGCGGTCGCGGTCGCAAACCGGGAATCGGCAAAGGCCGTCACACAGGCCGCCGCCGACGGCGCTGCCGAGAACCACTTCGCAATCAAGATCCCTGCCGACGTCGAGCAGTACTGCGTGGTGGCCCGCAATGTCCTGGCCGGAACCGACGTCGTGCTCGATTGCCGCGTGTCGAGCTAGGCCCGCCACACCCAGGGGTGTCAGTGCCACGATCTATGGTCGGGGGATGCCCACCGGACTGATCCCAGCAACGGCTGGCGCGCCCGCTCTCGCGGCGCTCCACACCGCGATCGCCGATACCAAGTCCGACGACCCACTCACCCGGGTCACCGTGGTTGTGCCCACCAACTATGTGGGTCTGTCGATTCGACGGTCGCTGGCCCGCCAACGGGGCGTCGCCGGTGTCACGTTTCTCACGCCCTACCGGCTCGCCGAGCTCCTGGGCGCCGCTCCTCTGGCTGCGCAACGACGCCGCCCGGTATCCACCCCGGTGGTAGCCGCCGCCATCCGTCAGGTGCTCGACGCCGAACCGGGCATGTTTGCTCCGGTGCTCACCCATCCGTCAACCGAACGGGCGCTGGTACGGGCTCACCGCGAGCTCAGCGATGTCTCACCGGCGGGGTTGGCCACCCTGGCCTCGGCCGGCCGGCGAGCTGCCGAGGTCGTTCGGGTTCACCGAAGCACCCGAAAACTTCTGTCCGAGTCGTGGTACGACGAGCACGACCTCATGACCAGTGCCACGCAGGTCATCGACGACGGCGCTCCGTTCCTCGAAGATCTGGGTCGCATCATCGTGCACCTGCCGCTGCGGCTCTCAAATGCGGCCACGGTCATGATGGCCGCCCTCGCGCAGCGAATGGACGTCGACGTCATCGCCGGTTTCACCGGGCAGCCCAAGGCCGACGTCACCCTTATCGACACGCTCGGCCGTCTCGGCATCGAGGCCGAAGCACCCGCGGCGCAGTTCCCGGCCACCAACGAAGTCATCAGTACCGCCGACGCCGACGATGAAGTTCGTATGGCCGTCCGCCGGGTGGTCGATGCCGCACGCGAGGGCATTCCGCTCGAGCGCATTGCGGTGCTCTACGGCACCGACCGTCCCTACTCTCGCCAACTTCACGAGTACCTCGCCGCCGCCAATGTGCCGTTCAACGGCTCAGCCCCGCGCACCATCGGCGAGGCCCTCCTGGGCAAGTCGCTGCTACGCCTCCTGGCGCTTCCCGATCGTGATTTTCGACGCGACGACGTGTTCAACCTTCTCGCCGGAGCCTCACTGCGCGACGCCGAGGGCGCCTTCGTTCCAACCACCGCTTGGGAGCGGGTGTCTCGCACCGCTGGCATCGTGGGCGGCTCCACACAGTGGGTCGATCGCCTCAACCATCACCATGAGGATCTCCAACTCGATCTTCAGGCCGAAGAGCGCACCGAGGGCCGCGAGCACATCATGCGACGCATCCACCGGCAGGTCGATTGGACCACCGGGCTTCGCGACTTCATCCTCGAGCTGTCCAACGACCTCGATGCCGACGCAATCGGGGCTTCCTGGCGCGAGAAGTCACGATGGGCCCAAGGGCTGATTCGCCGGTACCTGGGCGGCGAAGGCACCCGGTCGTCGTGGCCGGCCAACGAGATCGCCGCGGCCGAGAAGGTCGAAGCAGCGCTCGAGCGTCTGGGGGCACTGGACGTCGTCGAACCCAACCCGAGCCTGGCCGTGTTTCGCCGCACCCTCGAGCTCGAGCTCGACAGTGGTCTTGGCCGTCAGGGACGGTTCGGCGAGGGCGTCTTGGTCGGCCCTATCAGCGCGGCGTTCGGGCTCGATCTCGAACGGGTCATCATCGTCGGGCTCGCGGAGGGCGTGTACCCCAGCCA
>CAZGVQ010000040.1:7705-12513 GCA_964529355.1 uncultured Acidimicrobiales bacterium | reverse complement strand
GAACGCCGATGACACCGCCGTGAACCACCGCGACCACGTTGCCTCCAGGATGCGCGGCTGCGATTTCCTCGATGCCGGCTCGGCACCGACCGCTGAACTCCTCGAAGGGTTCGGCGCCGGGCACGACATCCCAGGTTCCGCGTTTCATCACCTCGAGAGCGATGGGGTCGGTGGCCTCGGCCATCTTGATGCGCGACAGGCCGCCCTCCCACTCGCCGAGGAACACCTCGTGCAGGTGCGGGCTGACAACGGCGGTGAGGCCGTCGGCGTCGAGAAAGGGTTGGGCGGTCTCGACCGTGCGCTGCAGACGGGTCACATACACCGCGTCGACCGGTTCGCCTGACAGACGCGCGCCAACCAGCTTTGCCTGCTCGCGGCCAATGGGTGACAGCGCCGGGTCGCCCTGCGGCCCCAGCATCGGAAACGGTTCGCCCGGCACATAGGTCTGCGACGCCCCGTGGCGGACGAGGAGAATCTCGGTTGCCCCGGGTGGGCCGGAGAACCGTTCCTGGGCGTAGGAGCGTTTGTCAGTTGGAGTGTCGGAGTCGGTATCGGTGTTCATGTGCTCTCGATATTCGCAGAGTTGCGACGCGAGCGCGAACTACATTCGGCGGATGCCTCCGACTCCTTTCTCCGGACACCTGCGGTGACTCAGCCGCCGCCCCAACCGCTGACCGAAGAACGGGTTGCCGAACTGCGGGCCGAAACCCCGGGCGTCGAGCACGTGATCCACTTCAACAACGCCGGATCCTCGCTGCCACCCAAGGTCGTTGTCGATACCCACACCGAGTACCTGGCCCTCGAGGCACGAATCGGCGGCTACGAGGCGGTGGAGCAGGAGGCAGCAGCGCTTCAGCTGGTCTATGACGCCGGAGCCGACCTGCTCAACTGTGGGCCCGATGAGCTGGCCTTCACCACCGGGGCAGCGCAGGCGTGGTGGCGCTCGTTTGAGGTGGTCCCGCTCGAGGCTGGCGATCGGGTGCTCATCAGCGATTCGGAGTATCAGGCCAACGTCTTCGGGTTTGTCCAAGCCGCCGAGCGGGGCGTCGATATCGCCATGATCCCCGCCACCGAGTCCGGTGAGATCGATCTCGAAGCCCTTCGGGGAATGATGGACGAACGGGTCAAGCTGGTGGCGGTAACCCAGGTGGGAATGGCCAACGGCATGGTGCAGCCGGCGGTCGAGGTGGGCTCGATCGTCGCCGACACCGATGCGCTGTACCTGCTCGATTCGTGTCAGGCGGTCGGGCAGATGCCGGTCGATGTCCAGGAACTCCAGTGCGACTTCCTGTCGTTCACCGGCCGCAAGTTCATGCGCGGGCCCCGAGGTACGGGCCTGCTGTATGTTCGCAGCGGCGTGATGGACCAGCTCGATGACCCCACGTATCTCGACGGCCGGTCGGCACAATGGCAAAGCGCACACTCCTACAAGCTCGATCCCACCGCCCTTCGCTACGAGCTGGGCGAGGTCTCCTTTGGGGCCAAGGCTGGCTTCGGCGCAGCGCTCGCTTACGCCGTCGATGTCGGAATGGATGCGGCGGCCCATCGGATCTCGATGCTCGCCACATCGCTTCGCGAGGGACTGCAGGCCATTGAGGGGGTCGATGTCGCCGACCGTGGGTTGCGCCAGAGCGGCATCGTCACCGTGACGATCGACGGGGTTGACCCGGTCGATCTTCAGGCTGCGCTGCGAGCCCAGACGATCAACACGTCGGTGATCTCGGCGGCTCTGAGCCGGTTCGACCTCGATGGCCGGGGCATCGCGGCCGTGCTGCGGGCGGGAGTGCATTACTTCAATACGAACGACGAGGTAGCGGCGCTCATTCGTGCTGTGCAGGAGTACCGGGCAGACTCGGGGCCATGAGCGGTTGGATCGTTTCGGTGAAGGGTGTGCTGGTTGCGGCAAACCACGTCGCGTTGGCGCGCAATGACCGCGGAGAATGGGAGCTTCCGGGCGGTCGACTCGACCCCGAAGACGCCAGCCCCGAACATGCGGTGATTCGCGAGATCAGCGAAGAACTGGGAATCCAGGTGACGGTTTCGGGAATTCTTGATTCCTACGTGTTTGAGCCGGTTCCCGGCGAGCTGCGGTTGATCGTCACCTACCGGGTCGAAACCGAAGGTGTTCCCGAGCTGAAGTGCAGTAGCGAACACACCGAGGTGGCGTGGATTGCACTCGACCAGCTGCACGAGCTCGATCTTCCCGAGGGGTATTGGCGGTCGATTAACGGGCTCTGATGTCGGGGCAAACCGCTGGGTTTCGCTAGGTTTACGATCTTGGCTGCAACACCGAGCTCGGCGACTGGCGACCAGTCATTTCTGGCGACCCTGCGGGAGCGCAATCCGCTGCCCACCGGCAGTTTTGCTATCGGTGCTGGCCTGCTCATCAACGGCATCGCGACGTTCGGATTTCTCACCGTCGCCAACCGAGCGCTGGGCGACGAATCGTACTCAGCGCTCGCGGTGCTCTGGGCGTTGGTGTTCATCCTCGGACCCGGGTTCTTCCAACCGCTCGAACAGGAGTTGTCGCGGGCCACCGCCGAACGGGCCAGTAGGGGAGAAGGCAGCGCCCCGGTGCTTCACAAGACCGCGCAGATCGGTGCGGGTCTGCTGGCGCTGGTCACCGTTGGTCTGCTGATCGGCTGGCCGCTCGGACTCGACGAACGCCTCGATAACGCAAGCCTCCTGCTGGTGAGCCTCATCCTGGCTATGGCGGCGTTCTCGGTGAGTCAGCTCCTCCGCGGACTCCTCGCCGGACAGCACAACTACAAGTTCTACGGCGTGTTCTTCGGCGTCGATGGTGTGGTGCGATTCGGCGCCGCCATCGTGCTCACCATCATCGGGGTAACTGCGGCCGGCATCTACGGGCTCACTGTCGGTGCGGCGATCCTCGTCGCAGCCTATGTCGCGACGAAAGGCGACGAACCACTCTCGAAGCCGGGGCCCGAAGCGTCCTGGAATGAGATTTCACCATCGTTGGTGTTTCTGCTGGGCGCGGCAATTTTCGAGGCGTTTCTCCTCAACATCGGGCCGGTTGCGGTCGACGCGCTGGCCGAGCCGGGCGAAGAGATCGAGGCCGGGAGGTTCCTCAACGGTCTCCTCACCGCTCGGGTTCCACTGTTCTTCTTCCAGGCAGTCAAGGCGGCGCTGCTTCCGAACCTCGCCGACGCCATCGGCCATGGCGACTTCGGACGTTTCCGCGATGTCCTGATGCGATTGCTCGTTGCGGTAAGCGGGATCGCGGTGATCGGTGTGGCCTTTGCCTGGGTTGCTGGCCCGTTCATCGTCGACCTGTTGTTTGCCGACGAGATGAGCCGGATGGACATGTCGCTGCTGGCCCTCTCCAGCGGCATCTTCATGGCGGCGCTGTCGCTGGCCATCGCCTTGATTGCGCTCGGACATCAGCGATATGCCGTGATTGGATGGTTGGCCGGCGTGATCGTGTTCTTCCCCGGGATCATGCTTTCCGACGATCTTTTCCTGCGGGTTGAGATCGGATTGATCCTGGCGGTTTCCACAACGACCTTGTGCATGGCGGGTCTCTGCCGATATGGATTACGTGCGGCTCGAATCGCGAGCTGAGCAATACTCACTTCACTTACGTCCGATGATCTTCCTCCTCATGAATGGTGGTGCCCGATGAAAGGGCTCATTCTCTCCGGTGGCACTGGCTCACGCTTGCGGCCAATCACCCATACCTCGGCCAAGCAACTCGTCCCCATCGCCAACAAGCCGATCCTCTTCTACGGCATCGAAGACATGGTCGAGGCCGGAATCGGTGAGATCGGAATCATCATCGGCGAAACCGGTGACGACATCCGTGCCGCGGTCGGCGACGGGTCCCGTTTCGGTGTCGAGGTCACCTACATCCCTCAGGACGCTCCGCTAGGTCTCGCTCACTGCGTGAAGATCGCTGAAGACTTCCTGGCCGGCGATGACTTCGTGATGTACCTCGGCGACAACATGCTCGAGCAGGGACTCGTCGAGTTCGTGCAGGGCTTCGAGGTCAGCCGTCAAGCATCCAACGCCCCCGAGCTCGGCGAGGAGCACAAGAAGTCGGCCGTCGCGCAGATCCTTCTGGCCGAGGTCGACGACCCACGGTCCTTCGGTGTCGCAGACATCGACGAGAACGGCGCCGTGCGTCAACTGGTCGAGAAGCCGGAGAATCCTCCGTCGAACCTGGCGCTGGTCGGGGTTTACCTTTTCGACAACAACATCATCAACGCGGTGAACGCGATCGAGCCATCAGAGCGTGGCGAACTCGAAATCACCGACGCGATCCAGTGGTTGGTCGATCAGGGTCACACGGTTCGCCATGAGGTGCTTCAGGGCTGGTGGATCGACACCGGCAAGAAGGATCCGCTTCTCGAATGCAACCGACTCGTCCTCGACAGCGTCGAGCCGTCGAACCATGGACTCGTCGACGAGAAGTCCAATGTGGAAGGTCGCGTCATCATCGAAGAAGGCGCCGAGATCAAGAACTCGACGGTCCGTGGTCCGGCCGTCATCGGTGCCGGCACCCGCATCATCGACAGCTACGTGGGTCCGTACAGCTCCATATCGGACAACTGCGAAATCGTGTCGTCCGAACTCGACCATTCGGTCATCCTGGCCAACAGCCGGCTCGCCAACATCGAGCGTCTCACCGACAGTCTTATTGGTCGTCACGTCGACGTCAGCCACAACGACGCCCTCCCACGAGCCACCCGGCTCATGTTGGGCGACCATTCACGAGTCGAAATCCCGTAGCCCGCTCTACGCTTCTCTACAGCTCCCCACAGATCTTCCCCAAGAAGCTCCCCCCAACA
>CAZGVQ010000040.1:0-7605 GCA_964529355.1 uncultured Acidimicrobiales bacterium | reverse complement strand
GAATCCGAAAGTCTTCCCCATGGCCGAAATTCACGCAGTCCCCGAAATTGCGGGTGCCTACTTCGTCGATCCCACCGTCCACGCTGACGAACGAGGCATGTTCGTCGAGACGTACCGTCGACAGTGGTTCCCGGCTGGCCGCGAGATGATCCAGTCGAACCGCGGCGACCGGAAGGCGGGCTGCATCGTCGGCCTGCACTACCACCTGCACCAGAGCGACTACTGGTATGTGCCCTTTGGAACCGCCCGGGTGGTGCTGCACGACCTTCGTCAAGGCTCCGAGACCGACGGCAACACGCTCTGCTTTGATCTCGGCGTCCAGGACGATGGCGAGATGAGCCATCGAGGCGTCTACATCCCGCCTGGCGTGGCCCACGGCTTCGCCTCGCTGACCGACATGACCATCACCTACCTGGTCGACGGCTACTACAACCCGGCCGACGAGCTCGGTGTGCACTGGGATGACCCCGAAATCGGTGCGGATTGGGGCCTTGACGCCCCGGTCCTTTCCGGCCGGGATCAAGAAAACCCCAATCGTGCCGATATCGAGCCCATGTGGCAGCCCCACGTCAGCCTCCGCACAGGCTGACTCCCCACCCACTCGAAATGCTGCAGGATTCTGGAGAGAAGAGAAAACCATGAGTAAGAAGATCTTTGTCACCGGCGGCGCCGGATTTATCGGCTCCAACTATGTGCGGTACGTCTTTGGCAACACCGACGACTCCGTCACCGTGTTCGACGCCCTCACCTACGCGGGTAACCCCGAGAACCTGGCCGAGTTCAACGACGACAGCCGCTACAGCTTTGTGCAGGGCGACATCACTGACCGTGAGGCCGTCCGAGCAGCGATGGCGGGCCATGACCTCGTGGTGCACTTCGCCGCCGAGAGCCATGTCGACCGGTCGATCACCGGACCCGACGTCTTCGCCAACACCAACTGCCTCGGCACCAACGTGGTCTGCGACGTAGCCCGCGAGCACGAGGTCGAGCGCCTTCTGCACATCGGTACCGACGAGGTCTACGGATCCGTGGAAGAGGGTTCATCGCTCGAAGGCGATCCGCTTGAGCCACGGTCGCCGTACTCGGCCTCGAAGGCTGGTTCTGACCTCATCGCCATGTCGTACTTCACCACCTACGACATGCCGGTGGTCATCACCCGCTCCTCCAACCAGTTCGGCCCGTATCAGTACCCCGAAAAAGTCATCCCGTTGTTCACGACGAACCTGCTCGATGGACTCAAGGTTCCTCTGTATGGCGACGGCATGAACATCCGCGACTGGCTGTTTGTCGAGGACAACTGCGCAGGCGTCGACATGGTGCTGCGCGACGGCAACCCGGGCGAGATGTACAACATCGGTGGCGGGAACGAAATCCCCAACCGGGAACTCACCGACCGCATCCTGGCCCTGTGCGGCAAGGACGAATCGTCGATCGAGTACGTGGAAGACCGGCTCGGTCACGACCGCCGCTACTCCATCGACTGCTCGAAGCTCAAGGGTCTCGGCTGGAGCCCCAAGCGCGAGTTTGCCGAGGCTCTCGAGTTGACCGTCGACTGGTACAAGAACAACCGGTCATGGTGGGAACCACTGAAGAACGGCTGAGCTGATGACCCGAGTGCTGATCACGGGCGCAGGCGGCCAGCTCGGCGTCGATTGTTCGTTGCTCTACAACGCGGCTGGCGACGACGTCACGGCCACGACCAGGTCCGATCTCGATATCGCAGACCGCTCTGCGGTCCTCGACATCGTCGACTCGGTCAAGCCAGAGGTAATCATCAACGCCGGCGCATGGACCGCGGTCGACGACTGCGAGTCGGACCCGGACAAGGCATTTCGTATCAACGGTCTGGCCGTTCGCCATCTCAATGAGGCGGCAGCCAAGAGCGGCGCCCACCTGGTACATATCTCCACCGACTACGTGTTCGATGGCAACAAGTCCGGCCCGTACGTCGAGTGGGACGACACCCATCCTCAGTCGGTGTACGGACATTCCAAGCTCGCAGGCGAATGCGAGATGCTGCCCGGCAACACGGTCATTCGTACCTCGTGGGTGTGTGGTGAGCACGGCCACAACATGGTCAAGACGATTCTCGGCGCCATCGAGAAGCACCCGGTGCTCAGCTTTGTCGACGATCAGATCGGTCATCCCACCTTCACCGCCGACCTGGCGACGATGGTGAAACGGCTGGCCGACGAGCGTCGTCCCGGCATGTTCCACGTAACCAATGCCGGTGCCGTGTCGTGGTTCGAGTTCACCCAGGCGGTGCTCGAGGCGGCCGGCGAGGACCCTGCCCGCGTGAAACCAATCTCGACCGCCGACCTGGATCCGCCACGCCCGGCTCATCGGCCCGCCAACTCGGTACTCGATAACGCCGCCTTGCGGCTCTCGGGTATCGAGCCCCTGCGCGACTTTCGAGAGCCGCTCGCGGAGCTGGTAGCGGCTCTCAAGGGCTAGCCGCCGCCCAAGCGCGAGTCGGACCAAAGAGCGGGGCCAAAAGAGCGAAAGCGGACTCCCCCCCAGGAGTCCGCTTAGCGCCAATTGAATTGCGAAGGAATCCGCCAACTTCTACGCAAACCAAATGTTTCCCGCCAGTGGCTTTGCCATCCGGTTTGCACCGTTTTGGTTACCGCCACCTGCAATTGAAATTATTTCACTGAACTGGGCCTAATGCAAGGCGCACGGCTGGGTTTTCAGGACACGTCAGGACAGGACGCCTTACGACGCCTTACGACACCTTACGACAGGGTGATCTGCTGGCAGCCCAGGACAACGGCGGTACGGCCATCGGCCGAGATCGCCCGCACGCAAACCTGCTTGGTTCCCGCCGACGTGGGCACGGTGGCGTCGAACCCATGGTCGGGGCCTCGGCCGTAGGGTTCGAGACCGTCATGGGCGAACGATGCGGTGGTTCGCGCGACTTCGGTCTGATCGATGTCGATGGCCACCCTGATGGCGTCATCGGTGGTTGGGTCGAGCGCCCAGCCGGCCACCCGAATCGCGGTGTTTGAGGTCGACGCCTCCCGCACGATTTCGAGTTCGCCCACCGGGATGTCGCCGGTTGGCGCCTGCTCGGCTGCTACCTCGACGGTTCGACACCCCAGGTTGGTGGACGGTTGACCGCTCGCGTTGTTGAGCGCAACGGCGCAGACCCGATGAGTCCCGGGTGAGACGCCCACATCGATCCGGAACGCATGGCGAGTTCCGAGACCGTGCTTCTCGAGAGACTTCTTGTTGCGCTGAGCTTTTCGGGTCTTGGTCTTCCCGTCGACCGACACCTGAACCTTGATGGGGTCGCTGGTATCGGGGTCGATGGCCCAGCCGATGAGTCGCACCGACGTGCCGAGGGTCTTGGCCTTGGTGACGTTGCCGAACGGGACCTCATCGGTAGGTCCGGTGTGGGAGAAGTTGGTGGACAGCAACTGATCGTCCCGACTGAACCGGCCGTCGTTGGCGAGTCCCCGATTGACCAGTAGCCGGAAGGTGTCGCCCTGAATGGAGCGGGTGCCGTCGGAGCCGACAACGGTGACCGTCGCTCGGTTCACGCGACCCGAAACTCCGATGTTTCCGCCGATCGAGATCTGCTGCACGGTGCCGATGCTGCCCGACCCATCGGCTGCCAGCCATCGGGTGAGCTCATCGGCGCTGTAGGTCCGAGTCCAGGATCCCAGCGGGTTTTCGTGGTTGTCGAATGGATCCGGAGCACCCCGCAGGTACGGCACGAAGTTCGTGAATACGTACTCACTGTCTTCGGAGTGCCCGCCGGTTGAGGAGCCGTAGAGCGCATCGATGACCCGACCGTCATGCACAGCGACGGTTCGGCTGGTGCCGTCGACTGCCCCGACCCAGTTCTCGCTGAACGCACCGGTCTCTTTGGAGTTCCCGGCGAATGCCTGGTCGAGGGTGGAGGAGTAGAGATCGAAGGGGAGGGTCCACGATGAGTTGGCGCGGCGGGCCAGGATGCGTGATTCGGCGTAGGATCGGCCGGCGATGGCTTGGGCTTTGAGTGCCTCTGCCGGCCAGGACGACGGCATCTCGGCGAGACCATAGAGATATTCGTCCATGCGGAGCTGGCCCAGGACGATGTCGAAGTTGCCGCCGGAGCCGGTGGGGGTCAGTTCGAGGCGGCCGTGGCGATAGGAGTGCTCGCTGGTGCTGAGGTGCTGTTCGACCAGGTCTTTGACCACGAGACGAAGCTGATGACCAATACACGGGCTGGGGATGGGGTCGGCGCCTTCAGGAACGGGCTGGGGTACACAGATGTCGACCCCGCCGGCGGTGATGGCCCATCGGTCGTCGAGCCGTCGAACCACGATCTCGTTCCAGGCCGGCACGCCGGCGATGGTGTTGCCGTCGACCTTGATGGTGGCGCGGTCGCCAAAGGTGGCGGTGGTGGCAGATGACCGCGATAGCTGAACCCGCACATTGTTGGTGACGCCGCGGTCCTCAAGTGAGATTCCCTCGTAGTACGCCTTGAGGATCTGATCGACGTTTTGTCCGGCGGCCGCGCGGCCAAACGCGCCGAACTGGCTCATGCCGACGCCGTGACCCCAGCCGCCGCCCTCAAAGGTGAAGCTGGCCTGGCCGTCGTCGGACTGTGCCGACGCGGTTCCTGGAGTGATGGCGATCACCGACAGCACCATCATCAGACTGACAAGCGCTGCAACAGCGCCAAGTATTCGACCCGCGTGCGAAGAAGACCTCATGGAAGACATGTACGACGTTGTTTTCCTTTCCCGCCCAGACCAACCAAGTCTAGGAGTCGGCGTCGAGTATCACACAGTGCAGACCCCCTTGGCTTGGCGCCACGGATAGACCACAGCCGACCCCCTGCGGCCGGTAGCATCTCAGGATGGGTCTCTACGTGGTCGGTATGCATCGCAGCGGTACTTCGGCAATCACCGAAGCGCTCGCGTCGCTGCCCTTCGATCTTCCCGCCGCCGACGCAATGGTGGGCGGCGACGCATCGAATCCACGCGGGCACTGGGAAGTGGAGGTGCTCACCGATTTCAATCAGGAGCTCCTCGAACGAGCGGGCGCCGATTGGCTCGCCCCTTCGTCGGTTGCGGTCGAGGAGATGGCCCGGCTCAGCAAACCCGAGCTGGGGCTCGATGTTCGAGCGCTCGAGGCCTTCGGCAATGCGTTCGGCGGCCCCGGCTGGTTGTTCAAAGACCCGCGATTGTCGATAACGATGCCCTTCTGGCGGCGGGTGCTCGGCGCCAACCCGGCAGTGTTGGTGTTGCGCGACCCCATGGCTATCGCCCGTTCGCTTCGAGCCAGGAACCAGCTGGCAATCCCATTCGGCCTCGCTCTGTGGGAGCGGTACCTACGCTCGGCGGTTTCGGCCATGGAGGGTATGGCGGTACACGTCACCACGTTTTCGGGCGTCGCAGCGGGTGGGCAACCGGTGGTCGACCTCGTCGAGTTCGCCGCAAAGAGTCTCGATGTCGCGATACCGGCCGACATCGAGGAGCAGGTGCATCAGGTCATCGACCCGGACCTCCGTCACCATGACGGCGGCCCCGATACCGACCATGAGCTGCTGAGTCCACAACAGCTGCAGTTACTAGAGCTCCTTTACGACGCCGAAGGGAACCACGCCGACTTCTCGCTCGACGTTGGAGCCATCCCGGAAACGCCCGGGCTCGATCTGGCCTTCGAATCGGCTGCTGCATTCGAGCAGGCCCTGCTCGTGCAGTCCGACGAGCTGTCCGACGGTCTGCTGTCGGCGTTCAGCGTTCGCGAAGCGGAATGGTCCCAGCAGTTCGACGAGTTGAGTGATCGCATTCGCGCTATCGAGTCTTCCGAGGAAGCGCAGCGGGCAACCTTGCTCGTCGAGGTCGACCGCCTGCGCGACCTCCTTGCCGAGGCCGAGCAGTCCCATCACGAGCAGCATCTGGCCCTAGGCCAACGAGACCTCGACGCGGCGCAGCTGAAGCTCGAGCTCGACACGGTTGCCCATCAGCGAAACCTCAACGCCATCGAGCTCCAGCAGCTCACGTCGCGCCGGGCGGTCCGGTATGCGATACGGGTGGCCAACGGACTCCGCAAGGTTGGGGTGCTCGACACAGCCGAGCCGACCACCGAACCGCCTGCCACCGACGCTGGCAGCGCTGCGAAATCCGCCAAGCCAGCGATGTCGACGAAACCCGGGATGCGGGGGAGCGAGTTCACGTCGCTCGCTGGCGCCATCGAAGCTGGGTTGTTCGAGCGTCGCCTCACCGTGATCATTCCCGTGTACAACGCGTTCGAGGCGCTGCAACGATGCCTTGAGGCGTTCCGGCGGTTCACCCCCGACGAGGTCGAACTCATCGTGATCGACGACGCGTCGCCCGATGAACGCATCGCTCGCGTCCTCGAGCAGATTGCCGACCGGCCCAACACCACCGTGCTCACCAACGAGCACAACCGTGGATTCACCAATACGGTGAACCGAGGGCTTGGTCAGCACCAGGGCAATCCCGAGCCGGGCGACGTGGTAATCCTCAACAGCGACACCATCGTGACCCCCCGCTGGACTCAGCGGCTCCGCGCGGTGGCCCACGAGAACCCCGACTACGCGACGGTTACCCCGCTCTCCAATGCCGCTGGTGTCTACTCCTTCGAATCGGCGCTGCCCGTTGGCCCTGACGCCGCCGCACGCCTGGCAACCATCGTGGCCCGAGGGTCGGAGTTTCTTCGGCCCACCGGTCCCACCGGCAATGGGTTTTGCCTGTTCGTCAAGGCCGAGGCGCTGGCCGCGGTGTCACGACTCGATGGCGACGCCTTCCCTAGGGGCTACGGCGAAGAGAACGACTTCTGTATGAAGCTGGGGGCTCAGGGCTTCACCCACGTGGTCGCCGACGATGTGGCCATCTTTCATGAAGAATCGGCCAGCTTTGGCAACGAGGCCCGCGCCGAACTCATCGAGGCCGGCCTGGCGGTGCTCGACGAGCGCTATCCCGACTACCGAACTGTCGCACAGGCTTTTGTTGACTCCCCGGATTTCCGCGCTGCTCGCGCCAACGCGACGGCGGCGATCGAAGCCTCCAACGCTGCCGATGCTGCCAATGTCCCCATCCGGCGCCGAGTCCTCACCGTCATTCACAACGGTGGCGGCGGAACCGAGTATCACGTCGACGATCTCACCTCGGCCGTGCACGACGAGTACGAAGCCCTGCTGTTGATACCCGATGGCAACGACCTGGTGCTGTGGTCAGCCGATGACCCGGCCGAACGAACCGAGATCACCCGTTGGACCCTTTCGAAGCCCTGGGACGTTCGGAGGATGCACGATTCCGAGGTCGCCGCGGTGGCGGTGGAGTTGCTCACCCGGTTCAACATCGAGCTGGTGCACGTGCATCACCTCATCGGACACAGCTTTGACCTCCCGATGGTGGCTCGGGCGCTCGGCATCCCGGTTGCACTGACCCTGCATGACTTCTACATGGCGTGTCCCTCGGTCAATCTGCTCGACAACAACAACACCTTCTGCGGTGGCACCTGTACCCCGGGCGAGGGGAGCTGCAACACGCCGGTGTGGCTTGAGGACGACATCGAGCTGAAGCATCGGTTCGTGAACCTGTGGCGCGATGAGTCACGGGAACTCATAGAGATGGTCGATGCGCT
>CAZGVQ010000039.1:0-12687 GCA_964529355.1 uncultured Acidimicrobiales bacterium | reverse complement strand
GGCGTACATCGCACCAATGGAACACTCCGTGCTTGGTACACGGCACGTGTACGACGGCCTGGGTGATCAACAATTCGTGTCGGTCATGGCCGGAGTCGCTGCCTGTGGGTATGGACAGACACTTGGCTTCGCTCAGGTAGACCGACGATGGCATGCGTGGCCGGAAGCAACCAGAGTTCACGGCTACGGCTCGGTACAAGACCGCGTGACTGTGGACCAGTTCGAGAGAGTCGAAGCGGAAACGACCGACGCCATCTTCCGAAATGAAAGTCTCGAGCTAACGGTCCACCGGCTTCTCGGTGACCGGCCCGAACCCCGCATCGGCATGGCAGCGACCTGGCCATCCCAGCCAGATCCCGTTGTACTCGCGTCGGTAGTCGAGACACCGACTCTTTGTTAAGACCTGGCGTGCGCCGCCTATGACGGACATCGTTTTCAATTCGTGAGCCAGGTCACCAGGTCGAGCGTCTCGAAATGCACGAAACCGACGGCGACACCTACAGCCCACATCGACACCATCGCCCCGACTATCCGACCAGGCCGTCTGACGGGGCTTCCAATTACACCAAGCGCGATAGCGAAACCCACAACGGCGAACCCCGTCATAACCGCGATCCAGATGAACAGATGCTGAAGTGAGAGGTTCGCAGCGTCGAAGGTTGCCTCAAGCTCGGGTAACGCCGAGAAGTGGTCGGATTCGTCGAGAGGTCTGCCCCTCCGTTGTCCTTCAAGTTCGATCAGGCCCGCGACAGCCGGCAGCTGCACCAGTCCCAACATCACCCATAGCGACAGAAGAAACGTCCAACCGGCAGCAAGCCAGCTCGACACAGGAGGCCGTAGCGCCGTTCTCTCGGCCTCTGAAGGCTCTGCTTCAACAACCACGCCCATACTCCCACTGTCGCCGAAATCGGTAGTGAAGCAAACGGATCCTCTAGTCGGTAGAAGAGACCGGTGCGGTGGACTCTCGAATCACTATCGATGGCTGGACCTTGATTTCCTCATAGCCCAGCTTGGGATGTTCGATACGGCGAAGAAGCTGCTCGAATGCCCGCTCGGTTACCTGGTCGAGCGGCTGGCGAATCGTCGTGAGGGGAGGCCGCGACTGGCTGGCGATCGGAAGGTCATCGAAGCCCACCAAGGAGATGTCGTCGGGAACACGCAGCTGGTGTTCGTAGCATGCGGCGAGTACTCCCTGTGCTGCCTCATCTGAGCCCGCGAAAATCGCCGTCGGTGGATCTGCCAGCGCAAAGAGTTCGGTTGCCGCTTCAAAGCCCCGGTAGGTGCCCCAGTCGCCATCGCGAAGAAGCTCGGGATCGGCGCTGAGCCCAAGTTCGTGGGTAGCGGCCATGAAGCCTTCGAGTCGGTGTTGGCCGGCCGCCGTCACCTTGTGGCCGCCGATGAACCCGATGCGTCGATGCCCAAGCTTGGCCAGGTGCTCGAACGCAAGGTAGGTGCCGCGGCGGTTGTCGATGTAGACACAATCGGCGACCGGCGATCCCGGCTCGTCGATCAGGACGAACGGAAGAGTCTGGCGGTTTCGCTCGTCAACGAAAAAGCGGTGGTAACCGGGGAACAGCAGCACCAACCCATCGCAGATGTTCTGCTGAACAATCTGGCGAATGTGAGGTAGCGGGTTGGCCGGGCTGCCCTGCGCGCTGCCCAGCAACATCGAGTAGCCGTACTGCGCAAGCGTCTTTTCCATCTCGGCCAGAAAACTCGAGACATAGCGACTCGTGAAGTCAAAGACCACCACGCCGATGACACTGCTCTTGCCACCAGCCAGTGATCGCGCACCCTTGTTGACCACGTACCCAAGGTCGCGAATCGCATCGACCACCACGGCGCGAGTCTCGGGGTGCACCCCCGCCGAACCGGTCAGCACCCGCGAAACCGTCGAATGCGAAACACCCGCTCGCTCGGCGACATCCACCATTGTTGTTCGGGTCACAGCGTTACTCTCAGATTGCACATTCTTGCACAAAAGCTGCAAACGCTTTCAAGAACAGGCAGTTAGATTTGATGTTCGCTGGCGGCATCGATCGTCGTCCCCGGACGATGTCGCCGGCGAACGTTCGCTCAGCTCCCGTGAACCGGCGGGCACCAAGCCGAGGTCAGCTGGCCTTTGAGAGTGTTTCTGACGACACCGTTTCTGGCCGCACTGTCTCGGGGCACGGCACCACGAACTGACCGGGCTTCTTGATGGCCTCACGATCGCCTGACTCGAGGCAGTGGTGAAGCTGATGAATCCGCTGGCTAGCCGTGGTGGTGTGAAAGTTGGGCAGGAGCGCATGCACCGCGGCGGCCAGGCCGGCGCCGATGAGTTGACGCGAGAATCCCATCGCCACGCCAAAGTGCTCGGCGTAGGTCTCGCCTTCTGAGGCGGGGTGGTCGGTGAAGTAGCTCATGCGTGCCATGACTCAACGGTACGGGTTTCAGGCCAGACATATCTGGCCAATATCTCGCCCATTTCGATCCGAAGTGCAGCTTTATTGCGCATATAGCCTTTCTTGTGGGGTATTGTTCTAATGTGGACAAAGTTGATCGGGAAATCGTGCAATTGCTGCAACATGACGCCAGCCTGTCGGCCCGAGAGGTCGCCGAACAGGTCGGGCTCACCGCAACGCCGTGTTGGCGACGCATTCAGAACTTGGAGAAGTCTGGCGTTATCACTGGCCAGGTTGCCCTGGTCGACCCCGCTGCGGTGAACCTGGGAGTCACGGCGCTGGTGCAGATCCGCACCAACAACCATTCGGCTGAGTGGCTAGGCCAGTTCCAAGCGGCGATCGACTCGTTCCCCGAAGTGGTCGAGGCGTACCGCACCAGCGGCGAGATCGACTACATCCTCCGAGTGATGGTGCCGTCGATCGACAGCTACGACCAGCTGTACAAACGACTGATCGAATCCGTTGACCTGTACGACGTCCGCACGGTCTTCGTCATGGAGAAGATCAAACAGACCACTGCCCTTCCCCTCGACTACGTCTGAGGGGCGCCAGAGCGCCGTCTATGTGATGGGGGCGTTAAGTGATGGTGATGTTGCGGCAGGCCCGCTCGACCTTGTTGCTACCTACCGAAAGGCAGAGACGGTACGTGCCGGGCTCCGGGGTGCGCACCCGGGTGCGGAACCCGTGATCGTTGGAGACCGCTGAGGTACGAACGCTCAGATTGTTGAAGTTGCGCCACGCCTGGAATCGCTTGACCTTTTCGCCATCGAGGGTGACCACAGCCGCAACCGTGCGGGAGTGATCGGGGTCAAACACGTATCCCTTCAGCAGGATGCGGTTGGGCCCGATGTCGACCTTGGTGATCTTGGCCACCGGCAGCTGATTGCCCGGACGCGGCTCTGGTTCGGGTTCGGGCTCGGGTTCCGGCTCTGGTTCGGGCTCAGGTTCCGGCTCGGGCTCGGGAGCTGGCGGAAACGGGCTGTCCAGAATTGCGTCGGCGACAAAGTCGGCCATGGCGCCCACGCCAGAGGTTCCGTCGGCTCTTCCGTTGAGGTGAATTCCGTCGGGAGCAATCCACTGCGAGTTGCCTTGGACTTCGGCGCCCCAGTCGAGGAGCTCGACGTTGGGATGGTTGGCGGCCGCACGATCGAGCATCTCATTGACGGTGGTCATGTAGTCGTTGCACGGGTTACCCGTGTTGCCCCCACAAGCGCTCGAGCCCGGACGATCCCAACGGCGAGGACGGATCCACAACACTCGTCGAGCATCGTCGGTGTGGGTGAGCAGCTCATCGATCCATGCTTCGTAGCGGTCGGGCTGCGCTGCGTCGTCGTCCCAGAACATGTAGCCGAGACCAACGACCACAATGTCGTCGCGCACGTCGGCCTCGTTAACCAGCACGCCGGGGCCGTCAAAGACGCCGGGGCCGGGTGCATTGGGAGTCGAGCCATCGAGCTGAAGTCCCACCACGGTTCGAAGGTGCAGTCCGGGAAACCCGCGAATGATCGGTCGATGATCGGGAAGCCGCTCATCGAGAAATGGCGCAACGTCCCAGAACACCGAGTCGGTGACACCCCAGACGACGGGCCGCGGATCGGTGGGATCGGGTCCGTCGGCAGCCTGCACAACCTGGGTGGTCGATGCAAGGGTGGCCAGCGCGACGAATGCAACAACCAGCGTTTTGAGCAGGGCTGTCGGCGACAGTGCGGTCTTCGATGGCGTGCTGGCAAGCACTGGATGTGGGGACATACTCACGATAAGTACCAAAAAGAGCGGAAGATTTCCACGAAAAGTGACAAAAGGGGGCTTTTCGCCTAGTTCTAGCAGGGTTTTGAGGATTCTCAATGATTCTCCGGGAAAACCAGGGCCGCGGAGGACCAAGGGTCGGGCTTTCCATAGTGGCGTGCCTGGGAGGCCTACATATGACAGGGTGACAGAATGCGAATTGTTGCTATCCGACACGGCGAAACCGAATGGTCGATTTCGGGCCAGCACACCGGGCGAACCGATCTACCGCTCACCGATGGCGGACGGATCGAAGCTAACAACGCCGCAGCGGTGCTGCGAAGCTGGAGCTTTGAGAAGGCGTTCACCAGCCCATTGGTTCGAGCCAGCGAGACCGCGGCGTTGGCCGGCTTCCCCGATGCGGTCGTCGACCCCGACCTGATGGAGTGGGATTACGGCGAGCACGAGGGTCGGCGCACCGTCGACATCGTCGCCGAAACCCCCGGCTTTTCGAAGTGGCTCGAACGTCCCCCGGCGGGCGAGAGCGTGGAGGAGGTCGGCGAACGGGCCGACCGGTTCCTCGAAGGACTCAAGACTCCGGCAGAGGGATCCGGGTCAGGAGATGTGGTGGTGTTTGCCCACGGCCACTTCCTGTCGATTCTCATCGCACGGTGGCTCGACCTGCCAGCCAGCAAGGGTGAGCTCTTCCCGCTGAAGACGGCAACCTTGAGCCTGCTCGATCTCTACCGCGAGCGACCGGTTCTTCGGTCCCTGAACTCCGAGTGCCCAGAGGCTCCCGCTTAGGACTCGAGAGCCCGCGTGGCCATTGCCAGCGCGGCGCGCTCAAAGAAGACTTCGGGGTCGCTCACCACGTTCACGAAGTGGCCGAATAGTTCAAGACTGACCAGACCAAAAAGCTCGGCCCAGACTTCGACCCCGCGGGCGAGCGCTTCGACTTCGATGGATCGGCCGGTGAACTCGACGAGTCCACCGAGAGCTTGTGCCAGCTCGTCGGTCTCGATCGGCGTCTCGGTTTCGTGGCCGTCCAGCAGCAAGGCAAGTAATGCCCGGGGCACCCGGGTGGCCGAAGCGATGGTGGCTTCGGGAGCCGCATAGCCGGGGACCGGCGATCCGTAGATGAGGGCGTACTGGTTGGGGTTGGTGATCGCCCAGGTACGAACCGCCCGAGCCAACACCACAAATCGGTCGACGGGGTCCCGGTCGGCCACCTCAGCCACGGCTGCCTCGACAGTGCTTCCGAGATCGTCATAGGCGTCGATAATCAGGGCAGTAAGCAGCTCGTCGCGGCTGGCGAAGTAGCGGTAGATGGCCGATGAGGCCATCTCGAGCTCGCGGGCGATAGCCCGCAGCGACAAACCGCTGGCGCCGCTTTCGGTCATCTGTCGACCAGCCGCGGCCTTGATCTCGGCGGTTAGCTCGGCCCGGACGCGCGCCCGGACACCACCGGCGGTGGGTTCGGCGTCGAGTGTCTTTTTCGCTGCCATAGGCCCAAAGCATAGCAGGAGACTCAAATGTGAGCACCGCTCTTGCTTTTGGTCTGCCCGTCCGTCATAGTGAGAAATGAGAGCACTGCTCTTGTTTGGAATCAATAGTCACAATCGACGGTCAAGATCGACAGTCGCAATCGGCAGGGAGCCGCTCATGTCCTCCACCAACCAGACCCATATCGTGATCGGAGCGGGCGCTACTGGCATCGCAACCGCGAACCTCTTGGCGGAGGAGGGCCACGACGTCAAGGTCATCACCCGCTCGGGGTCAGGACCCACGCACCCCTCGATCGAACTGCTCGCGGGGAACGCTGGCGACCCGGCGTTCCTGGCCACAGCAAGCCGTGAAGCTACTGCCATCTACAACTGTGCCAACCCGCCGTATGACAAATGGAGCACCGAGTGGCCACCGCTTGCCCAATCGATCCTGCACGCCGCACAAGAGAACGGCGCCGTGTTGGTGACGCTCAGCAATCTCTACGGGTACCGACACACAAACCCGATGCGGGCCACCGATCCGCTCGATCCACCAAGCGCCAAAGGGAAGGTCCGGGCCGACATGTGGCACGAGGCGCGGAGCGCCCATGAAGCGGGAAGGGTCCGGGTCACCGAGGCCCGGGCGTCGGACTTCATCGGGCCCGGTACCGGGGACAACGGCCATATGGGTGACCGGGTCGTACCCCGCGTCCTCGCCGGCAAAAGCGTGTCACTCCTCGGTCAGGTCGATGTGGCGCACAGTTGGACCGCCATCGACGATGTGGCCCGAACGCTGGTAACCCTCGGGCGCGACCAGCGCGCCTGGGGTCGTGCCTGGCATGTGCCAACCGATGCCCACCTCACCCAACGGGAGGTGGTCGACCTCATGGCCGACGTGGCAGGTGTGGATCGCGTCAAGGTCCGGGCGTTGCCATCGCTGGCACTGACGGTGGGCGGACTGGCTGTTCCGATGCTGCGCGAACTCAAGGAGGTCCTCTACCAGTTCGAACAACCATTCGTGATCGACGCGGCTGAGACGACCGCCTCGTTCGGGCTCACGGCGACGCCGGTCGAGACGACCCTCGCCCGAACGATCGACAGTTATCGGCCTGCCAGCTCGGCCATGAGCGTGAACTGATCGAGCACGTTGGCGGGCTGATGGCTCGGGTCGAGTTCGTGATAGATCGCATCGACGTTGATCGCGATGCGCTCCGAATCGCTCCAATCGGCGTAGCCACCAAGGTCGATGTCGCGCGCCGCGTCGGCCGCGGACATTCCGGCGGCATGACGCTGGGTGGCCTCGTCATGCAGCCAGCGAAGATAGCCGCGCACCATCTCGACTCCGTCGAGGCCACAGATCGGCCCGTGCCCGGGGACCACCGTGGTTACGCCGAGATCGGTGATGAGGTCGCACGCATCGATCCAGTTCTGGACCGGACCATCCCAGATGATGGGAGTGCCATAGATAAAGAGGATGTCGCCGGTGAACACGGTGTCGGCGCTGGGCACATGGGCAAGGATGTCGCCCTTAGTGTGCGCCGGACCCACCTCGATCAACTCGACCGCCCGATCTTCAACCAGGAGTGAGCGGCGGCCCGAGAAGGTGGTGGTGGGCGGCGTCATGGTGATGTCGCCAAAGGAGAATGGTCCGAAGGCCTTCTGAAGGTAGGCGTTGGTGCGCGGGTCGAGGTCGAGCTGCAGAAGCGCGTCGAGCGCTTGGGGCGGAAGCTCGTTCATCTCGGCGGCCGAAGCCTCTGACGCAATGATCTCGACGTCGGGAACCAACTCGTTTCCGTAGCAGTGATCGCCATTGGCATGGGTGTTGACCAGCGCACCGATGGGCGACGTGCTGGTGACCGCGGCCATCGCGTCGAGCATCTCGCGGGTGAGCGTGAGATCAAACAGTGTGTCGACCAACAACGACGAGCTCTCCCCTGCTACCAGACCCGCGTTGCTCCACCCCCAACCGCCGTCGGGTTGCAGGTACGCAAACAAGCCATCGCCGAGTTCGGTGAGACCTTTGTCGTAGTGACGCTCGGGGCCGGTACTCATACTCTTCTCCCATCCTCGACCAGGTTGATCTCGAAGATCACCTGCTCGAGTCGATCATTGGCGGTGATGGTGGGAAACCGCAGCGGGTTCTCGGCGGTCACGCAGCTGGGCATGGGCGACAGGATGGTCCACGGAGTGGGATGACAGAACTGCACGACCGAGTAACGATCGCCGGGCTGATCGGCGTCGGCCACCACTCGGTGCCGGCCAGAAGGGATGATGCCGTTGGTCAGGTGCTCGAGCATGATGCCGGTGTTGATGACCACGCTGCCGTCCGGCGGTGCGGCGTCGATCCACGTGTCGTTGCCCACCTTCACCTGAAGTCCCTTGGCCGTGGAACGCGGCAGCGCGGTGATGAGATTGATGTCGGCGTGCTCGCCGGCCCACACATGCTCCTCGCCGGGTGCGGCCTGCATCGCCGGGTAGTGGATCGCTCGGGTGAGGGTTGCACCGTCCTTCACCATGAATTCGAAGAAGTCTTCGTGGGCTCCGAGGCCGACGGCGATAACCCGGAGAAAGCGCCGCTGAAGCTCCGACACCGACGCGTGGAAGGCGGTCATCACCTCGCTCATGCCCGGCAGGAGATCGTCGGGGAACTTCGGTTCGCTGTATCGATGAGGGAGACGCTTTCGTAGCGGATGGCCCATGGGTAGCGCTTCGCCCCAGTTGTACATCTCTTTCCAGTCGGGCACGGTGGCCGACGCGGCGGTCTCGACAAGGAGCGGGGTGTAACCGGCTTGCCCATTCGAGCTGGCCACGATCGACAGGTCCTTCTGCTCCTGGGGTAGCGAGAAGAACCGCTGCAGGTAGTCATAGGCCGAATCGAGCAGCTCGGAGGAAAGATCGTGTTGCGTGTAGACGAACCCCGTGGACAGACTCGCCATGACGCCGTCGACAACGGCCCGCCGCTGAGTGTCGGTTCCCTGCTCAAAGGCCAGGAGGTCGACGTCGAGTATCTCTTCGTTTTCTTTGTTGCCCACGCCCGAACGTTACCGCTCCGCAGCATGACGGGTAGCCGCCGGACGATCCGGTTGATCAGAACCGGCCGGCGATAGTGGCCCTCAGCCGGTCGACCGTGGAACGGAATGGCGCAAGGACCAGAACCAGTTGCGCAGGCGACAGACCAGCCGGCTCGGCTGCACCGGCCGGCGACGCATCCTGTGTCGCGGTCTCGATCTCGGCGAGCAGTCCGCCCGCGGAGCCGCCTGGTGGAGCCGCCGTCGGAATGACCGCCGTCAATATCGCGTCGGCGAGCGCCTGCTGCCCTGGGCCGGTGAGGTGAAGTCCATCGGCCGCCGTGAGACCCGGGTTGGCAGTAGCCAGCGCTGTCCACGGAACGATCGACACGTTGGGGTAGGCCGCAGCCAGCTCACGGATGGCCGCGTTGGCGACCGGGTAGTAGTCGCGCACTTCGGCCACCTCGATCCAGAACACGTGGGGCACCGCGGCAACATCGGCAAGCAACGCCGAGGCCCGTCTTTGGAAGACATCCGGAGAAGCCGCGTCGTTCGCTCCGAGCCCGATCACCAACGTGTCGGTGATGGCGGCCAGATTGGCGCGAACGACATCGTGCCCAACATTGGTCGGCCGGGAGACCTCTGCGTTGATCTGCACGGTCCAGTCCGCCGGAGCCGAAGCCACCAATTCCTCCGACGCCGACAACACGATGCTGTCGCCGACGACGATCAGCGAGCGGGTGGCACCCTGGGCACTCGCCGAGGAGAGACCCGGCGAGAAAGCCGGTAAGAACAAGGAGTCTGGAGAGACCGGGGATAACGCGGTGGCGAGCAACACCATCGCGAGAAACGTTCGGAGCACGGTGTCCCATCGGCCCGCGAGACAGCCAACTGAGTCATTCGGCCTATAGGGTCCGGGCGTGACAACGTCGTCAGCCCACCACCAATCACCGTTGTTGGTCACCACGACTCGCGGAGGTCTGGTCGAAACCACTCACCCGGTGAGCTATGTGGTGGTCGATTCCGACGGGGTTCGTGACCGCGCCGGCGACATCGATTCGCCCGTGTTCGGCCGATCGTCAACCAAGCCCCTCCAGACGGTGCCGCTTCTCACCTCGGGCGCGGCCGATGCCTATGGGCTCGATACGCGACATCTGGCGTTGGCTGCTGGTTCGCACAATGGCGAAGACATTCACGTCGACCTGGTGTCGGACTGGCTCGAAAGCATCGACTGCGTCGAGTCTGACCTGGAGTGCGGCGTGATGGCCCCGTTCCTTACCTTTCGCGATCGCGAACTCGCGGTGGCCGGAATCGCTCCCGATCAGCGACACCACATGTGTTCGGGCAAGCACGCAGGGTTCCTCACCCTCGCCCGGCACATCGGAGCTCCAACCGCTGGGTACATCGACGTCGATCATCCGGTTCAGCAGCTCGTGACAGAAACCATCGCGACCCTCACCGGCGCCGACGCTGCAGTCGGTGTGAACCCGGTTGGAGTCGACGGGTGTGGCGTGCCCACCATTTCGACCTCGTTGCTCGGGTTGGCTCAAGCCGCGCTTGGGTTTGCTCCCGACCTGGGTACAGCCGAGAGTCCGGAGTCGACGGGTCCGGGCGAACGCGATGTCGCAGCCGCGTGCCGTCTCGTTGGGAAACGCCATGGCACAACACCCCGAGTTGGTGGCCGGACGCGACCGCCTGTGTACCCAGGCGATGCGAGCGGCGCGAGGACAGCTGGCCATCAAGACCGGAGCGGCGGGTGTGTTCTTTGCCGCGGCCCGCCCCGAAGGAGAGCAACCCTTTGCGGTGGCCCTCAAGGTGCACGACGGCAACACACCCGCCGCGGAGGTCGCGATTCTTCACGTCCTGGCGACGCAGGGACTTGATCTGCGCGATGCGGATCCTGCACTCGCCGCCCGCCACGTTCTGTCCAATATCGCAGGCACGATTGTGGGATCCCGCGAGGCCGTCGCCCCAGTCTTGTAGTTTGACCGATTCTTCGATCTAAGCGCGGTCGCGCGAGGGGTTTTCGCGACTTTTGAGGAATCGACCACGCGTCATCATCACCCAGAGTGGTAGAGATGACACTTTGCTTGGAAACGGTTTTGTTGCAATTACAAGACAATTCGTCATCGCTTTCACCGTACGTGGCCGACCCCAAGATGAGTAGGAGTTCCACTTGACGTGGGCGTAATTACAGGGCTGTAATTGTTCTTCCGGGGAAACCACACCGCCGTAGTTCTACTCTTGTCATTTGCTTGTCATTTGGTGGTCTTCGCGTCTGTTCCGCCCCAACCCCACATCATCTCTACCCCAGATCATCTCTACCCCACATATCTCTACCCCGTATAACGACCCAGCAGGGAAGGCCCCTCCCACATGGCTGTCACCCACGACACCGAAACCATCATCGACGACCCCAGCAGCGCTCCTGCGGCGAGCACAGAACCGGTTGGCTCATCCATTGCCACAATGCGCGTCCAGAAGCGCAACGGCGATCTTGAAGAGGTCGACCTCAACAAGATCGTTAGGGCTATCGAGCGCAGCGCACAAGGGCTCGGCGGCGTCGATTCCATGCGCATCGCCACCCGCACCATCAGCGGCCTTCGCGATGGCGCAACAACCGAAGAACTCGACGAACTGTCGATCCGCACAGCGGCCTCGCTGATCGTCGAAGAACCCAACTACTCCCGCCTTGCCGGCCGTCTCCTAGCCACCACCATCGACAAAGAGGTGCGCAACCAGGACATCCACTCCTTCTCACAATCCATCGCCGCTGGCCACCGCCTCGGCCTCATCGGCGATCACGTGCTCGAGTTCGTCAACCTCAACGCCCGCAAACTCAACGACACCATCGATCACGACCAGGACGCACTGTTCGAGTTCTTCGGCCTGCGCACGGTGTATGACCGCTATCTCCTGCGTCATCCTCAAGATCGAGTGGTCATCGAGACTCCGCAGTACTTCTTCCTCCGGGTGGCCTGCGGACTCGCTACCAGTCCCGATGAAGCGATTCGTTTCTACAAGCTTCTGTCGTCGCTGCAGTATCTGGCCTCCAGCCCCACGCTGTTCAACTCCGGCACCGCCCATCCTCAGATGTCGTCGTGCTACCTGCTCGAGTCACCCGAGGACAGCCTCGAGGGCATCTACAAGCGCTACACCGACATCGCCCGCCTCTCGAAGTTCGCCGGCGGCATCGGTGTTGCCTGGCATCGGGTTCGAGCAAAGGGCTCGCTCATCAAGGGCACCAACGGCCTCTCCAACGGCATCGTTCCGTGGCTCAAGACCCTCGACTCCTCGGTGCAGGCGGTCAATCAGGGCGGGCGTCGCAAGGGTGCCGCCTGCGTGTACCTCGAGACCTGGCACGCCGACATCGAAGAGTTCCTCGACCTGCGCGAAGGAACCGGCGACCACAACCGCCGGGCCCACAACCTCAACCTCGCCAACTGGGTCCCGGACCTCTTCATGAAGCGGGTCGAAAACGACTGGCAGTGGTCGCTGTTCGACCCGAAGAAGGTTCCGCACCTCACCGACATGTACGGCGAAGAGTTCGAAGCGGCCTTTATCGAAGCCGAAGAGCAGGGACTGTTTGAAAAGCAGATTCCCGCCCGCGAGCTCTACAGCAAGATGATGCGGTCGTTGGCCCAAACCGGCAACGGTTGGATGACCTTCAAAGACCCCAGCAACGAGCGCTGCAACCAAACCGGCGGCACCCACGCCGACGGCACGC
The DNA here is from genome assembly GCA_964529355.1 of uncultured Acidimicrobiales bacterium. Lineage (GTDB taxonomy): Bacteria > Actinomycetota > Acidimicrobiia > Acidimicrobiales > SHLQ01 > CALLQB01. Next base: position 299 of record CAZGVQ010000039.1, on the reverse strand, counting down.
CACGAGTCGTGCACCTCTCCAACCTGTGCACCGAGATCATCGAGGTCACCAGCCAGGATGAAACCGCGGTCTGCAACCTCGGCTCGGTGAACCTCGGCTCTCTGGTCGAAGACGGTGCGTTCAACTTCGATCGCCTCGCCGAGGTCGTCGCTACGGCCATGCCGTTCCTCGACCGGGTCATCGACATCAACTTCTACCCCACCGAAGAAGCCTCCACCTCAAACATGGCGTGGCGTCCGGTCGGCCTCGGTCTCATGGGCCTGCAGGACGTCTTCTTCAAACTGCGTCTGCCCTTTGAC
>CAZGVQ010000038.1:9358-12828 GCA_964529355.1 uncultured Acidimicrobiales bacterium | reverse complement strand
GGTCTACCGCGATCAGGGTGTGTCGATTCACAACAAGCACATCGAGCTCATCGTTCGTCAGATGACCCGACGGGTTGCGGTGCAGGAGCCGGGCGATTCCGATTTCCTGCCTGGTGAGCGCGTCGATCAGAAGACCTACACCGATGCCAACCGGCAACTGGTGAAGGAAGGCAAGAAGCCTGCCGAAGGTCGCCCCGAGCTGATGGGTATCACCAAGGCCTCGCTGGCCACCGAGTCGTGGCTTTCGGCCGCCTCGTTCCAGGAGACCACCCGGGTGCTCACCGAAGCCGCCATCGAGTCAAAGTCCGACTCGCTGCTCGGCCTCAAGGAGAACATCATCATCGGAAAGCTGATCCCGGCAGGAACGGGTCTCCCGATCTACCGGGCCATCGAGCCCCACGCTCCGGGCTACCAGCCCATGGAGTTCTACTCGAGCGGCGACGAAGACCTCGCCGAGCGCCTCGCTGCCGATTTCGATGCAGCAACCGGCTCGGCCGAAGTCATCGACATCGCAAAGAGCCGATAGCTCCAGCGACCGAACAAACGAGTAGTAGGAAGCCTCGCCGTCTGGCGGGGCTTTCTGCCGTTCAGAGCCGGAACTGTTGTAGGACTTCTTCGATCTTGTCGATCTGCGCGTCGTCGAGGCGGGACTTCCACGCATGGCGCAGGTCCGCCCGCACCCGGGTGGTCTTGTAGCCGGTGCCCTGCTTGTCGCCATCGGCGATCTTCTGTTCGATCTCCGGTGTCCACTCCAGGTTGGAGTGCTCGAACATCGCCCGGAACCCATCGATGGGGTTCTCGCTGAGATCTTCGTGCTCGACGATCATCCATTCGGGGTTCTGGAACGCCATCTTTCGGAGTGAGGCATCGAGCAGCCCATAGGTCCAGGCGGTGTCCACGGTATGGTCGCCCGCCGGCGGGGGAGTGACGCCCAGCCAAGGCAGAACCCGTTCGCGAACCCGGGTGTCGCTTTCGAACCGGTGCACGTCCCAGCCGAGGTCGAGCCAGCTGGCGATGCCGTTGCGAGGGTTTCGCACCACGACGACGACGGGCCCGCCGGCGGTGGCGGCAACCCGCTCAAGACAGAACCCGGCGTGGACGGTTTTTGCCACGACGGGGCCGAAGATGGGTTGTGGACGGGGCACCGGTGCGCCAGCCAGGGCCATCTTTGCGATTCTTGTGGCCCGAGTGGTGGTCCCGGCCAGAATGTCGCTGGTTACTTCAGGTGACACGCTCCGAAGGGCTGCTTTGCGCAATGCCCATCCGGGGTTCTCGGTGTTGTCGGCGCAGCCGAGGGCCAGGTTCCACACTCGATCATGACGGTCGGACTGCTCGAACATGTCGAGCGCCGGCTGGCGGCCCAGGCCTTCTTTGGCCAGCAGCGCCAGAGGCCAGAGGCTGTGGTTGTCCGGCTCATGGCAGTAGCTGGTTCGGGGCGCGGCCGACAGGATCTCGGCGACCCATGTGGTGCCCGATCGCGGCGCTCCCGCGACGACTACTGCGTGGTTTGTTGCCATTCCCTATCGAGTATCGGCCAGCAATTTGGGCGCCTGTAGACCGAATCGGATTCAAATTCGATGCATCTTTTTTGGTCATTCCACGTCATCACGCTGCAAAAACTGCCGATGTGGGGTCTGTAGAAAGGCTCTTAGTCGTGACTGTCGCAAACCAAGAAGAAGAACTGGAACTCGGGTACTACGGCGCGGTTCTGCGTCGGCGCTGGTGGATTGTTGCCGCCGCCGCGCTCGCTCTCGCTGCACTCGTGCTCTTGTTTCTCCCCGCCCAACGGACAACCTATGTGTCCGAGGCGACCATCCTGCTGACGCCGGTGGCCATCGATGGCGTCGAGGGAAACAACAACCGAGACGTGGTGAACGAAGAGACCGAAGCCGGAATCACGGGCTCGACGCCCGTAGCGAACCAGGCCATCGTTTCCCTCAATGAAGAGGGACTGGCCCAAGGCTGGACCGCTGAAGACTTCCAGGATGCGTTGACCGTGCGACCCGGCGACGACAACCAGCTCCTTGAGATCGAGTTTGAAGCCGAAACACCAACGCTCGCACAGGCCGGTGTGGCAGCCGCAGCCGCCGAGTACCGCAACTTCAAACTCGTATCGACAACCGAGCGCCGAAACCGACTGGTCGGCAACCAGACGGCACAGCTCGAGACCGTGCAGGCCCAACGAGATGGTGCGATTTCCGAAGTCAATGAATCGCCCGACGGTTCGCCTGCGAAAATCATCGCCCAAACCAACCTGGCCCAGTACGAAAGTCAGATCAACGAGATCCAGGCTGAGGTCACCCGGTTGGAGACCATCGACATGACGTCGAGTTCGGTGATTGGTGATCCCACCATCCCCGAAGCTGTCACCTCCGGTGTCAACCGCTTCCTCGGAATCGCGTTGGCCCTGGTGGCCGGTGCGCTTGCTGGTGCCGGAATCGCCGTGCTGATCGACCGTATCGACCGCCGGGTTCGCGACCTCGACGAGGTCGAGACCGACCTGGGTGGTCCGGTCGTCGGAGAGATCCCCCGCATCACCGAAGACAACCCGTCGGTCATCACCGCCGTGCGAGCCGAGACCGACGGTGCCAACCAGTTCCGCCGTCTCGCCACGGCAATGCTGGCTCGCGACCGTCAGGTCGGTTCGATACTCATCACTTCGGCCAATGATCAGGAAGGTCGGACCCTCACGGCTATCAACACTGCCATTGCATTGAGCCAGGCCGGCGTGCCGGTGCTGCTCATCAACGCCGACCGCAAGAACCCATCGATCGACCGCATTTTCGGCCTTACGAACCATCCGGGTCTCGAGGGCTACCTTCGTTCCTCCGGTACGCAGTCCGACGCCACGTCGCTGCTGCAGACCTCGGCCGAGGTCCTCGGCATTCGAGTCCTTCCGAGTGGCTCGTCCGGTGGCGTGGCCCAGCCAATGTCATCTCGAGCCATCGAAACGGTCCTCGACGTGGCGCAGAGCCGCGGCGCCCTCGTTGTGGTCGATGCGCCCCCTGCGCTTTCCCACCCCGACGGTTTGGCACTAGCCGCACTCGTCGATGCCACCTACGTAGTCGTGTCGCCCGGTCGCACCAGCCGCGACGAACTCACCGACCTTCGTCTTCAGATGAGCCGTATTGGAAGCGAAGTTTCGGGAGCCATCGTGAACCGATTCAACCGCTGGGATGTCCGCAAGGCCGAAGAGACCATCCCTGGTCTGACCGTAAAGTCGTCGGTCGCGGCGGCCCCCGAGACTCGGGGCAAGAAGCAGCGTTCACGGCTGGCCGAGGTAGCTACCGCTGACGCACCAGCGACACCGATCGTCACCGACGCCGAGTGGCCCGAAGCCCCAACCGAGGCGCCGGCTATCGCTGAGAAGATGCCCGACGCGCCGGTCCTGCCGGCTCCGCAGACGATTGCAGACTCGGTGGAGGCCCCAAGTCACACCGACATCCCGGCCGCCGCTGCCGCTGCGTCGG
>CAZGVQ010000038.1:2596-9258 GCA_964529355.1 uncultured Acidimicrobiales bacterium | reverse complement strand
GTGCCTCCGGTAGCACCGGCCGCCGCAGCCGCTGCGTCGGTTCCGCCGATTCCCCCGGTACCAACCGTTCAAACCGTGTCGGCTGCACCGGCTCCTGCCACACCTGACCTTGGTGGATGGGACTTCTCCGGCGAGACCATCGCGAGCGAGCAGAGCGACCAGTGAGCCCAGCCTTCACCAACTCGCTCTTCGTGGTGTCGGCCAACGAACAGGCCCGGTTTCTGTTGTCGCTGCCTCAGGTGGCTTCGACCGAGGACATCTCCTGGGTAGCTGCCAACAAGGCGGCTGCTGCCGGGCTTCCGGGCACCGTGCAGGTTGTCGCCCCTGACTTCGCCAAGCCGACCCGACTGCGGACCGCGGTTGTCGATTCCGCGGCGATTATTCGCGAGTCGAAGGCGAGCGTGGTGCTGGCCGGATCCGGTCCGCTGGCCCTGCCGTTCCTTCTCGCTGCCCGGAAGAACGCAATCAAGTCGATCTTCCTGGAGTCCCCCAATACCACCGGCGGTCGCTCGGCCCTTGGTGTCGCCAAATTGGCCGACACCACCATCGTCGAATGGGAGCACCAGTTGGTGCGACACCCCTTTGCCACCGTTCTTGGAGAAACCGTATGAGTAACACCGCCGAACTGTTCGACAATCAATCCCGTCGCATCCTGGTGCTTGCCGGTACCGACCCCCAGCCGTTCGCCCGCCTGACTTCGTGGGTCGATTCCTGGGTCGATGCCCAGAGCGAGACGCCCGCCGTGCTGGTGCAGCACGGAACCGCTGCGCCACTGCGAGCTGTCGACTCCGTCGACTGGCTCCTCCACGAAGACATCACCGCAGAGTTGGCCGCGAACCCCATCGTCGTTGCTGGGCTCGACCTCGATCTCATCCGAGAGGCTCGCCGAAGCGGTCGTCGAATCATCGTCGTGCCCCGCACGGTTGAAAACGACGAGACCACCGAGGATCAAAGCCAACTCGCCCGCGACCTGGCTCGCCACGATCATGTGCTTCTCGCCGAAACCGAGAAAGACCTCCATCATCTTCTCGATGGCGTGCGCGCCGATCGATCGCTGCTCGATAGCCAATGGTCCGATCGAGCCGCCCGGGCAGGACTCGAACTCGAGCAGATCGTTTCGGCGATGAAAACTTCGTCAGCCGAACTCGCGTCGGTGACACCGCTCAGCGCGACGGCCGGGTCATCGAAAGTACCGGTGCTGTATGTGGGCGGCCTCGGCCGCAGCGGCAGCACGTTACTCAACGACATGCTGGGCCAACACGGAAGCCTGGTATCGGGCGGCGAGATCGTCCATATCTGGCAGCGAGGCCTCGTCGAGGACAACCTTTGCGGTTGCGGCGAGAAGTTCCAGTCCTGTGAGTTCTGGAGCGAGGTCGGCGAACGAGCCTTCGGAGGCTGGGATCAGCTCGACATCGCCCAGGTGATGAAGGTGAAGCATCAGGTCGACCGCAACCGGTTCGTCCCGCACCTGCTTGCCCCCTTCCTGTTCCGTTCGATCGCCGAACCGCTTGAGGAGTACGGCACCATCGTTGTCTCGCTGTTGCGAGCAATTCGCGACGTGGCCGGTGTGCCCGTGGTCGTTGACTCGAGCAAGCAGATTTCCACCGCGCTCATGTACCGACAGATCGACGACGTCGACCTTCGCATCGCACACCTCATTCGCGATGCGCGAGGTGTGGCCTACTCCTGGACCAAGACGAAGAAGAAGGTCGAGGTCACCGACACCGACGCGATGATGAACCAGTACCACCCGGGCCTTATGGGCTGGCGCTGGTTGTCGTGGAACGTGGTCTTCGCCTCGATGCGGGGCCTCGGCGTGCCGGTGATGACCCTGCAGTACGAAGACGTCATCACCAACCCCCGTCGAGCGCTCGCCCGGGTCATGGAGTTTGCCGGAGTCGAAACCGGCGATCTGGAATACGTCGGCGAGAACTCGGTGAATCTGCAACCGACCCACTCGGTGGCCGGTAACCCATCACGGTTCAAGCACGGCGACATCGAGCTGCGTCTCGACGAAGCCTGGCAGCAGAAGCTCGAACCCAAGATGCGCAAGCTGGTAACCGCAATCACCTATCCGTTGCTCCGCCGATACGGATACGAAACAAAAGGCGGCCGCCGATGACTGAACTCGATCTTTACCCCCGCCCTCTGGTCAACGTGGTGGTCGCAACCCGCGACCGTCCCGAACTCCTCGACCAGACCCTCAAGGCAATAGCCATTCAGGACTACGAAGGTCCCATCTCGGTTGCTGTCGTGTACGACCAGACCGAGCCCGACCATGGGATCGAAGTCGCCGATGGACCGCGACAGGTCAAGGTCATGCGCAACGAGCGGACCCCAGGCCTGCAGGGCGCACGCAATACCGGTCTCACCCGAACCGATGGCGCTTTCGTCGCTTTCTGTGATGACGACGACATCTGGAAAGAACACAAGGTTTCCAGCCAGATCGACCTGTTCGACGATGACCCATCGTGCCTGATGGCATCGTCGGGGATTCACGTGGTCTTCGAGGGCGAGCGTCTGCCACGCGTGCCCACCAAGGATCGGGTGACCTTCGCCGACCTCATCAACTCACGCATGTTCGAGTCGACCCACCCGTCGACATTCATCATGCGACGTTCGCTCATCGAAGACATGGGCATGGTCGATGAAGACGTGCCCGGTGGTTACGGCGAGGACTACGAATTTGTGCTCCGCGCCGCCCGGCGGACCGACATCGGTGCAGTACCGGAAGCGCTCGTCGAAGTGCTCTGGCACCAGGCATCGTTCTACGCCGAACGGTGGCAGATGCGAATCGAAGGCCTCGAATACCTCCTGGCCGGCTACCCGGAGTTCTATGACGACAAAGAGGGTCTGGCCCGAATCAAGGGCCAGATCGCCTTTGCCTACGGAGCACTTGGTCAGCGTGGAGATGCGGTGAAGACCGCGGTTGCCACACTCAAACTCGACCCCACCCAGAAGCGGGCCTATCTCGCCCTGGCGATGGCGGCCGGCGTCGTCACCCCGGATTTCCTGGTTGCGAAGATTCAGCGCCAGGGACGAAGCATCTAGAAGATCCCGAAGCCGTGGCCGCCGCGTTCATCCTCGAGGAGACCACCCGATTCACCGTCAAGGGAATCGGGGCGGTACTCCGACGCGCTCGTCGCCCGGACTTTCCCTTCGTCGCACTCTTTGTGGGTTATCCGCTGTGGTGGATTCTCGGACTCAGCCAGCTGGCGTTCCTTATCGCCGCCATTCCTCTCGCCGTGCAGTTGGTCCGACGAAAGACCGTGCGGGTGCCGCGCGGTTTCGGCGTGTGGCTGTGCTTTCTGGTGTGGATGATCCTGTCGGCCTCGATGCTCGAGTTCCGCTTCGAGCGATTCGTTGCGTTCGGGTATCGCGCCGCGCTGTATTTCTCGGCGACCATCTTCTTTCTGTGGGTCTACAACATGCCGCAGAGGATGTTGCCCTTCGATCGCATTCTTCGCCTGATGCTTGCGTTCTGGTTTGTTGCCCTCGGTGGCGGCTACCTGGGCGTGCTGCTCGGCGATGTGCAGCTCACCAGTGTCACCGAATCGCTGCTGCCCGGAGCGCTGAAGACCAGCGACTTCGTGGTGAGTCTGGTACGCCCCAAGTTTGCGCAGGTGCAGGTGTTCCTGGGCTTTGACCTCAACCGTCCTGCTGCGCCGTTCCTGTTCACCAACCAGTGGGGTGCCAACGTCGCGCTCCTCACGCCCCTCGCACTTGCCGCCTGGTCGCGGATGCGCGGCATCAAAGGCCGGCTGCTCATGCCGCTGGCCGTTGCCGCCCTCACCGTCCCCGCAATCGTCTCGGTCAACCGAGGCTTGTGGCTCTCGCTGTTTGTCGCTGGTGTCTACGCAACCTTTCGCCGAGCCCAAGCCGGTCAACGAAAGAAGGCGCTTCAGATTCTGGGTGCGTTCGTCATTGTGGCGGGCATGGTGGTGTTCACTCCGCTGTTCGGACTCGTGCAGGGCCGCGCCGAAAGCGACCATGCCAACGAGAGTCGAAGTGCGCTTTATGTGGCAGTGATCGAAAGTGTCGACGAGTCGCCGTTCTTCGGATTTGGTGCGCCCAAGTCCAACGAGGAGAACCCGAACCTTCCGGCCGTTGGAACCCACGGTCATTTCTGGACCGTGCTGTTCTCTCAGGGCATCCCTGGCGTGGTGCTGTACGTGGGCTTTCTGGGGATGATGGCGGTACGCACCGCCCGTGACCTCACGCCGGAGCGATTGTGGCTCCATGTCACGTTTTCGTTGTTGCTCGTGCAGATGTGGTTCTACAACATGTTGCCGGCGCCGCTGCACATCGGCTTTATCGTGCTGGCTGCGCTGCTTCGACCCGATCGAAGCCCGCCCGAAACCGAAGCGGCCGCCGTGCTGGTGAACGACGACCTGCACTTCGATGCCCGCGATGAGAACGATTTTTCCGGCGGCGCCTACGGACAAGACGACGAAGACGCCGAGGAGAGCATGGAGGTCTGGGTATGACCGCCGCAGACACCGGTGCTCTACCGGAGGAAACCGCGTCGCCGACTTCGGCGGCCGAGTTGCCCATCGTCTGGTGGGCTCAGATCCTCGGCGGTCACCCCGATGCGCGGTTCACCCGCGTCGGAGCGGCCACCGAACTGTACGTCGCCTTCCCGCGACCCGATAAGGCCACCGTTGTTGTCGACGCTCGCGCCGGCAAGGGCATCGCCGACGCGGTAGGGAAGGCAGGCCAGGGAGTGGTTCGAGGCCTGGCCGGCAAAGTACTGCGAATTCCCGGCGTCGCATCGGCCCTACCCGGCAAACTCATCCTCCAAACCTCCGAATCAACGCTGCGCGACCGGTTGTCGCAACTCGGCCGCATCGATGCCCGACTCTCGGCCAGCTGCGGACCGCTGCGACCGAACCGAAAACCAGTGGTGCGAGTCCTCGACGCTGACGGCAGCATGGAGATGGTGGCCAAGATCGGCTGGGATTCTCTGACCGCTCAGCTCATCACCACCGAGGGTGCGGCCCTGGAACGAGCTGGCTCGATCAACTCGAACAACATCGTGGTTCCCCGAGTGATCGGCCACGAGAACTGGAGAGGCCTCGAGGTCCTGGCTGTTTCGCCGTTGCCCATCGACACCTCTCGGGGTCCAGAATTGGCGGTCGACGCAACCCTGCCTGCCCTCAACGACATCGCCGCAATCGACCGAACGTCGACCGAGTCGATCACCAGCAGCGGCTTCTGGCAGCGGCTCGATCAACGCATTGACGATCTCGATCAGTACGACATCGGCGAGGCACAAGCGCTCGACATCGGTGGATTCCACGGCGACTGGTCACCCTGGAACACCCAACCTCGTCCTGACGGTTCGCTGCTCGTCTGGGATTGGGAACGCCATGCCTCCGACGTGCCGGTTGGGCTCGACCTCGTGCACTTTCTGTTTCAAACCGAGCGGTTTATCGACCAGCGCACCCCCCGTGAAGCTCGACCCGCCGTCGAGCGCCGGGCGCAGGAACATCTGCCGAGCCTCGATGTTTCGCCCGACCTCGCCGAGCTGCTGATCGACCTGTACCTCCTTGAAGCCCTGGCCCGAAACAGCGAAGGCGCCCTCACCAAGAAGCTTGCTGCCCGGCGCCAGACCCTGGTCGATGCCCTGAGCCCACGAGCCGAAGCGTTTCAGCTCGCCTATGCCGAGCGGTACCCGGCTTCTGACACAACCGACGCACAGACCGGAAAGGCAGCCTGATGGCTCACGGACGAGGATCTCTCGGAAAGTTCTCACTGCCCACCCCGGTACGACGGTTGGTGCGCGCCGCCACTACCAGCGCGACCCGCATCACCGCCGACAAGCGGTCGATGCCCAACTTCCTCATCATCGGCGCCCAGCGGGCCGGAACGACATCGCTGTTCTATTACCTGCTTGCCCACGACAACGTTTTTGGGCCGATCCGCAACAAAGGTGTGCACTGGTACGACTCGGGATTCCATCATCCGCCGGCCTGGTACCGGTCGCACTTTCCTCTGCAGGCAACCGTCGACGCCGCGGCCCGGGCGTCGGGTCACCCGACCGCTGTCGGCGAGGGAAGCCCGTACTACCTGTACCACCCCCAAATCGCGGCTCGAGTCGCCGGGGCCCTGCCGAATACCAAAGTCATCGCGCTGCTTCGCGATCCGGTTGATCGCGCGATCTCGCATCATCAACACGAACTGGCGCGAGGGTTTGAGACCCTCTCGCTCGGCGACGCCATCGCTGCCGAAGAGTCTCGCCTCGAGGACGAACATCAGAAGATGGCCGCTGACCCCACCTACGTCAGCTACAACGACATGCACTACAGCTACGCGGCTCGTGGTCACTACGCCGAGCAGATCGAGCGCTACCACCATCACCTCGGCCGTGACCAGGTGCTCGTGCTCGACCAACGACTCCTGCTGAGCGAGCCGGAAAAGACCGTCCATCGGGCCTTCGACTTCCTCGGCATTCCGCCGCTGGATGACGGCGAGTACCCCACCTACAACAAGCGCGAGTACGACAAAGGCGACGCCGAAGTCCGTGCCCTGTTGTCCGAGAAGTTTGCGGCATCGAACCAGCGCCTGGCGGAACTCACCGACGGTGAGATCATCTTCTAGCTAGTCGCTAGCTGGAAGGAGCAAACAGCTCCCTACTCGCTGGAAGGAGCAAACAGCTCCCT
>CAZGVQ010000038.1:0-2496 GCA_964529355.1 uncultured Acidimicrobiales bacterium | reverse complement strand
GCTGGAAGGAGCAAACAGCTCCCTACTCGCTGGAAGGAGCAAACAGCTCCCTGGCAAACGCCTGGGCGATCCAGAACACATCGATGTTGGGTGTGGTCGGGTACTTCACCATCTCGACCAACAGACGAGCATCGCTCTCTTCGATGTAGAGCACGAGGCCTGCTCCGGTGCTGGTGGAGCGGTCACCCGTATTGCCCTCGCCCTCGTTCCAGAACGCTGCATCGTCGATGCCATCGATGAGGACCAGACCGGTAATGAGGTCGGCGTTGGTCCAGTCGTTGGTGGCATCGGCGGTCGTGGCGGCGGATACCCGCATCTCGACGATGCTCGGATCGTCTTCGCGAACCAGCGAGCACTCGACGATCCGTTCGCCTACTGCCGGCGCCGCGCCGCCGTTGAGTTCACCCTCTGAGTCGTTGGCGGGATTCTCAAGCGACGGATTGAGGTTGGCCTGAACGATCCCGGTGACCGCAACGAGTTCCTTCCCGGTGATGGTCTCGAATGGTTCGAGATCGATTTCGGAGCACGCCGCGAGCCCACGGGTGAGCGGCGCCACCTCGATGCGCGCACCGCTTTCGACAAACTGCTTTGCCGCGTCGGTTTGTGGGAGCCGGAATACCGGTCCGGATTCCGCGTCGGGATCGTTGGGCAGAAACTCCTCGCCGGTGAGCACGGCTGCCAGAGCGCGGCCGATCATCTCGACCGAGGCTCGCTCGCCACGCGTGTCCTGGCGCACCGACACCCGGGCGAAGATGGGTCCTTCGTTTCCGAAGGAGGCCTGAAGCACCGATTGTTCGGTCTGGCTCGCATCATCGTCGAAGATTCGGTCGATCTCCCAGGCGCTTTCGACTCCCTCGAGCGTGAGGCGGTCCGGCGTTCGCAAGCTGGTCTCATAAGCACTGCGCAGCAGGTCGGTTCTGGTCAGCGCATCCTGGCCAGACTCGGCCTCGGCTACCAATGCCTGCACTCGTGCGCCGTCGCGGGTTGTGGCAGTGCAGGTGAGTGAACCGTTGAACGACGACGCGATCCAAGGTTGCAGCTCATCGCCGACCAACTCGCTCCAAGCGGCGCGATCGAGGTCGTCACAGGACTCGAGTACCGAGGTCGCCGGGCCGGGGCCTGGGCTTGTCAGTTGTTGGGCAGCGATGGTGGCCATGGCCGCAAGCGTCTGGATTTCGACCGGCGTGAACTCGACCCCGAAGTCCCACTGGCGACCTTCGATGACCAGGCGCGAACCTTCGCTTTCGACGTTGAGGGTTGCGTAGCCAAGGTCTGCGGTATCACCGAACTCATAGGTTCCGGTGTCGTCCGCCGCCTGGAACAGGTCGACGTCGGCGTCCTCGAGTTGCGCATTGTGTACAAGCCACGGCGCAAAGGTTTCGCCGTCGTCGATGGCATTGATACGAATCAGATCGACATCGGCGTCATCGGCGGCGTAGAGCACACAGGTGCGGTCGGGAGAGCTCGGCTCGACATTTGCGAGGTTCTCGTCAGCGTCGACGATGACGTCGATTCCCAGCAGTTCGGAATAGGGAGCCGGGTCCACACCGGCACACGACTCGAGGCCCACACTCATCCCGGCAAGGTCGATGGGGCCGTACTCGCCGAAGACTCGAGCTTCGGCCGGGAGGTCATTGGGGTCGACTTCTTCGGCCTCAACGGCGGGTGCCGACTCGTCCTGCGATTCGTCCGCCGCATCCTCCGGTGCTTCTTCCTCGGCAGCGGCGCCGTTCGCGTCTTCACTATCGGCAGCATCAGCGGCAGCATCAGCCGCGGGCTGTGCGGTATCGTCGGCCGAGGAGCTGGTGATAGGGGACGTGTTGGCACAGGCGGTCATCACGAGCATCGCTGCGAGCACCAGAGCGACGACCTTGGTGGGAGGGGGAAACCCACGAAGCCAATTGTCCATATATTCCAATGTATCTGGTTGCCCTTCGATCCGCGAATGATTCCCGTCGAAGTTTCCCTGCGCGGATTGGCATCGCCTTAGCACACTCCTAGACTGCCCTCTTGGCCCGATTTGTCGGGACTTTCGTGCTGCATGCCCGAAACACTCCAAATTTCTGCCATTTCTCCAAATTCTCGCAAGATTCTCTCGCAAGGAAGTACCGCAGTGCCCACCATTCAGCAGCTGGTCCGCAAGGGCCGACAGTCCAAGCGCAAGAAGGAAACCACTCCTGCGCTGAAGGGCTCTCCTCAGCGTCGTGGCGTCTGCACCCGTGTGTATACCACCACGCCAAAGAAGCCGAACTCTGCGCTTCGCAAGGTTTGCCGTGTCCGGCTCACCAGCGGCATCGAAGTCACCGCGTACATTCCCGGCGAAGGCCACAACCTCCAGGAGCACTCCATCGTGCTCGTGCGTGGTGGACGTGTGAAGGACCTTCCTGGTGTCCGCTACAAAGTCATCCGCGGCACCCTCGATACCTCGGGCGTACGCGATCGCAAGCAAGCTCGCAGCCGCTACGGCGCAAAGAAAGATTAGGACAGGTCATGCCT
>CAZGVQ010000037.1:0-12870 GCA_964529355.1 uncultured Acidimicrobiales bacterium | reverse complement strand
CCGATAGCGAAGCGCAGAGAGAGCGAGCTTGCGAGCGAACGACCCAAAAAAGTCGTCCGGAGCGGGCGGAGGACGACAGGGGCGCACAGGCCGATAGCGAAGCGTTGAGAGAGCGAGCTTGCGAGCGAACGACCAAAAAGAGAGCCTTTCCGCATGGAACTTCGGGCTACTGGCTTTTCTGTTGTTGATGCGATTGCCACCATCACGCTTTCTCGGCCTCATCGGCACAATGCCTGGACCGGGCGCATGCACACCGAGTACCGGCACCTGCTGAGCGTTGCCGAGGAAGACCCGGCGGTTCGCGTCATCATCGTGACCGGCGATCCGGAAGGAAAAGCGTTCTGTGTCGGCGGCGACAGCGAAGCTCTGGCCGGCTATGTCGACAAAGGCGGTTTTGATCCGGGCACGCCGGATCCGCTGGCCGAGCCGGGCTTCGGGGTGGCCGATGAGTTCGACGAAATGTTCGTGCACCAGTTCGGAATGACCAAGCCGATCATCGCGGCGGTCAACGGGTCGGCGGCCGGGGTGGGTTTGGCCGTGGCGTGCGTGGCCGACATGCGCTTCTTTGCCAGCGACGGCACCTACACGTGCGCCCATGGGCGTCTGGGCCTCGCTGCGGAGTACGGCCTGGCCTGGATGCTGCCCCGACTCATCGGCCTTACCGCGGCCACCGATCTCCTCATCAGCAGCAGGAAGTTCACCGGCGAGGAGGCGGCCGGACTCGGACTTGCTACCGCCATCGCTCCGCGGTCCGAGATCGACGAGGTCGCCCGCACCTATGCACGGGAGCTGATCGCCTCAACCAGTCGAGCATCGGTGGCCCAGACCAAGAGGCTGATGTACTCCGACCTGCATCGGAGCGCAGCCGACGCGGTTCGCGACGCCAACCTGGTGCTCGATGAACTCACCAGGGACCCCGACTACGCCGAAGGAATCGCGGCGTTGCGGGAGCGGCGGCCGCCAAACTTCTCATAGCTCCCAGCTCCTCGTAACGCTCTCGGCTGCCACCCGCAACGTCGCCCCGGAGTGGGCGTCGACCAGGTGCGTCAGATTGACTCGGCGATGTGTACCCGGTCTTGATCGAAGGCCCAGGCCTTGTTCTTCGTGAAGTCGATTCCGAAGATACCGCTGCCATTCTGGCCGCAACGGCCGACCCATCCGCGCTTCGCCACCTGCCATTCAAAGTGATGGATGACAAGGCGGTCGCCGACTACCTCAACGAACTCATGGATGCCGCCGAAGAGCCCGAGCGGAGTCTCTACCCACTCGCGATCGTGCGACGATCCGACCAGCAGGTCATGGGGCTCGCGCAACTCACGATCGAGAGCTATCTGCATCGGCGCGCCGAAATCGGCTATCTACTGGGGCCCGACTACTGGGGCAATGGCCACGGCACTGAAGCGGTGAGGCTCATCACCGAGTTCGGTTTCGATCACCTGGGACTCCGACGGATCTTCGCCATCGTCGCAACGGGCAATGAAGCGTCGCGTCGCCTCCTCGAGGCCCAGAGCTTTCATCGCGAGGGCACGATGCGCGATCAGCTACTACTTGGCGAGCGCTGGGTTGACGGCGATCTCTACGCACGGGTTTCAACCGCCTCGCCGGAGCCGACCTCAGCAGAGGCACCCTAAGACGATCGTTAGAAAAACGAACCGAACGCTTCAGCCGAGGTGTCATCGTGCCGATGTAGTACCTATGAACGGCCCGACCGACGGTGACGATCCCTCAAAGGTTCTGAGCTACATCGCCAATCGTCTCGCAGACGAAAGTGACGACGACGCACTGGCCAAGGTCTTTGACCTTGATGAGTACCGTCGCATTCGCGCTCGCCGCAAGATGGCCGACGTCACGTCCATTACGGTTGCGACCAACGAGTTCGACGACGATCTCGACCCGGTCTCCTAGAGCCTGTCTCTTCGGGCCTGTCTCTCAGTAAGCCTGGACCTGAACGCCCTTCGGCTACATTTGGCGACATGGCCTCCGAACTCTCGTCGCTGACGCCGCGGCAGAACGAACGGCGTAGCCGAGTGATCATGGCGGCTCTTGGCCTGGCTGCCGAAGGCGGCTATGACGCAGTGCAGATGAGGGCCGTGGCCGAACGGTCCGAGGTCGCCATCGGAACCGTGTATCACTATTTCTCGTCGAAGGATCACCTGTTGGCCTCGGCGCTACTGATGCTGAACCGCCAACAGGCCGAGCAGGTCTCGTCGCACCCCCCGGTGGGAAACACCACCCTCGAACGAATGCGCGACCTTCTCGGCCGTATGACGAACAGCATGGCCCGGAACCCACAGGCTTCGGCTGCACTGATGAACGCCTTCACCACCCCGTGCGAGCACAACATCACCGTCGAGCAGGAGATGGGTGTCCTGACCCAGACCATGCTGGGTACGGCGTTTCCCGACGATCACGACCCGGCGCACCGCAACGTGATCATCCGCACCATCGAGCACGTCTGGTACTCGGGCCTCATCGCCTTCGTCAACGGATGGATGCCGATCGAGCAGGCAACCACCGAGCTGGACAACGCGGTGGTGCTGTTGCTCGAAGATCTGCCCTAGACCCGGGAACCTGCGGGCTATCCGACCAGTTCGGCCATCAACTGAAGCTGGGCAGCGGTGGGCTGGCCAGCAACCCGGCTCTTGGTCTCTGAGCCAACCAGCATCGTCGCGAATGCTTCGGCGAAATCGCCGGCGACGGTGTCGAAGTCATAGGACTCGCCCTGTGGCCACCAGTACACGCTCTCGCTGATGCCACGGGCTTCCCGCCAACGGGCCCGATCGGCATCGTCATTGAGTTCGATGTCGGCCACGTGCCCGAACTCGTGGGCAAGAACACGAGCCAGGAACACTGGATCGTCGCCGGGCCGCACATACATTTCGATGCGCTTCTCGGCAGGAAAGGTGAGGGCACGAACGCCGCTGCGAGCATCGGCCCAGATCAGGGTCCATTCGGGAAACTTCTCGCGCCATGGGTAGTTGAGGATTTCCTCGGCCTGCTGGCCGATCGGCTTTGGAGGCGCAACGGTCGAGGTGGACGTCGAGGTCGACGTGGTGGCGGCCGGAGTCGGAATCGAGGTCGAGGTGGTCGCAGGCGCAGGGATCGATGTGGATGTGCTGGAAGTACTGGTTGAGGTTGAGGTCGATGGCGCAGGCTCCGGGGAAATGGCGATCGCCTCGGGCACCGTGGTGCTCAGGTTCGGACGGGCTTCGACGACTCCAAGAACCGACGCAGAAGAAGGCGCCTGAGCAGAACCATCCTGGGAGCCGCCGTCAAGAGCGAAGCTCGTCGCAGCAGCAAGAAGGAAACCGAAAACGACAGCGAAGGTGCCGAGTGCTACAGATCGCAAGAGCTTGCTAGGGGTCACAAGCCCGAGTTTGGGTGGTCCATCAAGACGGCACAAGTGCAGAACGATCCATTGACAGCGGCCCGATTCTCGGTAGGAGGCACCAAACCAAGCCGATCGGACTAGCGCGTCCGGATCGATGGGACTAGTGATGGCCCATGAAATACGACGCAAGTCTTCAAACCGGTCTGGCCGATTCGATCGAGCGCGTGCGCGCCCTCGAGGAGATCGGGTTCGATGGCTGCTTTACTTTCGAGGGCCAAACCGACCCGTTCTACCCGTTGCTGCTGGCCGCCGAACATAGCTCGCTCGACCTCTACACCAACGTCGCTATCGCCTTCCCCCGAAGCCCCATGCACCTCGCCTACCAGGCGTTCGACCTCCAACGATTCTCGAACGGGCGGTTCATTCTGGGACTCGGCACCCAGATCCGGCCCCATATCGAGCGGCGCTACTCGGCGGTCTGGGGTAAGCCGGTGGCTCATATGCGAGAGCTCATCTCGGCGACCAAGGCGATCTTCGACCGGTGGCAGAACGGCACGCCCCTGGAGTTTTCGGGCGAGTACTACAACTTCAATCTGCTGCCGCCGCTGTTCGATCCGGGTCCGCTGGAAAGCGGTGTGCCACCGATATGGGTCGGCGCATTGGGACCAAAGATGACCCAGATGGTGGCCGAGGTCGCGGACGGAATCCTGATCCACCCGTTCCACACCGAGCATTTCGTGCGGAGCCACACCATCCCCAACGTGTCGCTCGGGCTCGATGCTGGCGGGCGAACGCTCGAGGACCTCAGCTTCGGCATCGATGTGATGGTGGGCGTGTACCGCACCGAAGAGGAGAAGGAAGTGGCCGAGCGCGGCTGCCGAATGAACCTCGGGTTTTACGGATCGACCCCGGCCTACCGGGTAACCCTCGATGCGCACGATTGGGGCGATCTGCAACCGAAGCTGCGCACGCTCACCAAAGAAGGCCGGTGGGACGAACTGGGCACGTTGATCGACGACGAGGTCATGGGCACCATCGCCGTACTCGGCACACCGAGCGAGGTCGCCGAAAAACTACACGCGAGGTACGGCGACATCGCCGACCGTCTGGGTTTCTCCATCCCGTACGCAGCGCCCGACGAAACCATCGCAGAGCTGCTGAACGAGCTCAGGAGCCGCTGAGAAGCTCGGCGATTCGATCCTTGGGGCGTCCGATGATGGCCTTCTTCCCTTTGACCACCACGGGCCGTTGAAGCAGGGCTTTGTGTTGCTCGAGAATGTCGACGACCGCTGCGGGGTTACCGACGTAGTCGTCGGCATTGAGCTCGAGCTTCTTGAACTTTGAGTCCTTGCGCACCAGGTCCTCGACCGGGTCTTCAAGCATCCCAACCAGCTTCTCAAGCGCGGCTCGATCGGGTGGCTCTTTCATGTAGAGCACCACGTCTGCTTCGACTCCCAGATCCTCGGCGACCGCCAAGGCGTTCTTGGAAGAGCCTCAATGGGGGTTGTGGTAAATCGTTACGTCAGCCATGCCCCTAATCCAGCAGCTGGGAGTCACCGGCGCAAACCACCGGCGTGGGGCTCAGAGCGACCAGTCGACCGACTCGGGTTGCGGGGGCTCCGGTTGGCTGTCTGCCTGCTCGGTGTCGGCTGGCTGGTCTGGCTGGGCTGGCTCGGTCGGCTGGGTCTTCTGGGCTGATTCCGGGAATCCCAGCGGTGCTGGCGGGGCGGGTGGTGGCGTCGGAAGCGTTGCTTCTTCGATGGGAATCTGAGGATTCGATTTGATCACCGGGACGGTGCGGCCCGACAGCGTGGCGGGCAGGACCGGACCACTCGCGACCGGCGGTTGCTCGACCTCCGGGAACGAGGGACCGCGCTGGTTCGCTGACGGGTCGCGCACACCAAGCCGCGGAGACCCGTCGGCCTCAATGCCAACCACTTCGGGGTAGGCATCGAGCAGCTCAGGGTCGATGAGGTCGGCGCAGATCCCAGCGAGGAGCGCCATGTCGCACATGTCGGCCGGCTTGATTTCGTTGGCGAACAACAACAGGTTGTTACCGCGGACCTCCAGCCCGAACTGGCCGCCGGTGCGAACCAACATTTTGGTCAGTTGCGAGTTCATGAACTGCTGGGCAAACGCCGGATCGTCCGAACGCACCTTGTAGGTCGACATGAAGGTGGGGTCGAGACCAACCACTGCCTGCTCTGCCGGAAGCCTCGAAGCCGGACTTACGTGCCAGTTGGCGGGTTGGACGACGACGTTTCGCAGGAACGACGCGATGTTGATGGTGGCGGCGGCGCCGAATACCTCCAACTCGTCGATCTCGCGGCCAACGGCCGCTCCACCGATGGTGTTTGGATCACCTTTGCGACGTCGGTGGGTCTGACCATCAGGGGATTTGTAGAGCTCGTATTCGTTGATGAGCTGGTAGTCAAAGGCCGTCACCCTGCGCCCATCAGGCCGCTTGGAGCTCACCACAGAGGACGCACGAAACCCGGTGGCTTCCATGAACACGTCGAACCGCAGGTTCTCAAGCGAACGGTTTCCCTTCTCGCTGAAGGCAAACCCCTGCTTCTGCGCCGCTGCGCGAATCTCGCGACCACGTCCCCGGCTTCGTTCCCACGCCTTCAAGCCGGCGATCACGATCGCGATGATCGCACACGCCAGGAGAACGCCGATGATGAGCGCGAAACGTCCGTTCGACGAGTTGTTGAACTCATCTGTGGCCTGAAAGGCCAACGTCGCGCGGTGGCTCACCCCATATTGGGCGAGAAGTTCCATCCTGCACTATCGGCATGCGAAAGCCGACGTGAAGTAGTTGTCAGAAACCCCGCCAGGTGGGTGAACGCCGTTCGCGGAAGCTGGCGATTCCCTCGGCCGCATCGAGGCTGTTCATGTTGAGTTCGACCGCCCATGACTCTTCTTGGGCAATGGTCTCGCGATCGACATCGAGCGACCGGTTCACCAGGAATTTCGTGAGCATGTAGGACTTGGTCGGCCCGACCGCGAGGCGTTCGGCCCATTCTTTGGCCGTTTCGTCAAGTTCGGCGCGGGGCACCACCTTGTTGCAAAGCCCCAGCGCCAGGGCCTCTTCGGCTGGGATGTCGTCGGCGAAGAACATGAGTTCCTTGGCCTTCATCGGCCCGACAAGCCTCGGAAGAATCCACGCCCCCAGGGCATCGGGCACCAGACCACGCCGCGCAAACACTTCGATGAACTTGGACTCCTCGGCCATGATGACCAGGTCACACAGCAGCGCCAGGTGCGCTCCCATTCCGGCCGCCGTGCCGTTGACGGCGGCGATGATGGGCACGTCGGCGTCGAGGATGGCCGGCATCAAGGTGTGCTGCCCTCGGAGCATCATGCGGCGCGCCTCCCCCACCGAGCTCTCAGGCGCCCCTTCGGGTCGAGGGGGCCGAGTGCGATCGGTGGAGATGTCGGCGCCGGGACAGAACATCTTGTCACCGGCGGCGGTGATGACCGCCGCCCGGACCTCGAGGTTGCCGTTCAGCCCCTCGATGAGGTCGCGGAGGCGGTCACGATGCACAGGTGCCAGGGCGTTCCCCCGCTCCGGCCGGTTGATGGTGATCCACGCCACGTTGTTCTCGATCGAGAACTGGATCTCGTCGCTGATATCTGGGTTGCCGGTCTGGTCTGCGTCTGCCATATCGGCAGTCTCGCATCAGACGGCGTCAGCACCCATTTCGCCGGTACGAATTCGGGTGAGCGAGGCCACGTCGGAGATCCAGACCTTGCCGTCGCCGATCTTCTCGGTGCGCGCTGCGTTGACGATGGCTTCGATCGCCTGTTCGGCGGTGTGGTCATCGACGACGATCTCGAGGCGGGTCTTCGGGGTGAAGAGCACCTTGTACTCCGTGCCGCGGTAGGTCTCGCTATGCCCGCCCTGGCGGCCGAAACCCTGGACCTCGGAAACGGTCATGCCGTTCACGCCGAGATCGGCGAGCGCGTCCTTCACGTCGTCGAGTTTGAATGGTTTGATGACTGCGGTGATGAGTTTCATGACACAGTTTTACCAAACCCAGCTTTGTATTGCATCAACTTCCAACAAATATCCCCATAAACATTGCAATCACAACGATCCTACTTTCTTGTTCTGCACTTTGTAGCAATACAATATACAATTCTGCTAGTATTCTTGGCGTGGACGCCACCGCTGCAACCCCTCGACTGCCCCGCTCGGTCGACGCACTCGATCACCTGGGCCGCACGAGGCGACTCGTGATCCGCCTCGACCGTGATTCGCCCATCCCCACCTTCGAACAGGTACGGGCCCAGCTCGCCGTGATGGTGGCCGTCGGTCTGTTACAACCGGGCGCTCGTCTTCCCACCATCCGCAACATGGCAGCGGCACTCGAGCTCGCGCCCAACACCGTTGCCCGCTGCTATCGCGAGCTGGAAATCGACGGAGTCGTTACCGGCCAAGGCCGCCGCGGCACCTTCGTGGCCGAAAATCCACCGCACTCCGAGGCCCTGGACGAACAAAGGCGCCGACTGCAAGATGCAGTCGACGCCTTCGTGTTCCAAATTCAGCAACTCGGTGTTCGCCCGGAAGCGGCCACCGAAGCGCTTGATCTTGCGTTTGCGGCTTTAGCCGAGTCTGACGGCTAAGCGTCCGAAACTACTTTCCCTTCCAGAAACTACGCAGCCTCGAGGACATCGTCGTTGCTGTCGATGAGGCCCCGGTAGATCAGTGCGCCGATGATGGCGCCCACGATCGGAGCAAGCCAGAACAGCCACAGCTGAGCGATGTAGTCGGTACCGGCAAAGATCGCCTGACTGGTTGAACGGGCCGGGTTCACACTGGTGTTGGTAACCGGAATCGAGATGAGGTGAATCAACACCAGACCAAGACCGATTGCCAGACCACCGAAGCCGGCGGCTGCCCGCTTGGCTGTGGCACCCATGATGATGATGAGGAACATCGCCGTCAGCACGATCTCGGTGACCAGAGCGGCAACCAGGCTGTAGCCGGTGGGCGACAGGTCGTCATAGCCGTTCGTGGCAAACGCTCCTGCGTTGGTCTCACCAGCGGGGTTGATTTCCCAGCCTTCAAGGCCCGATGCGATCACGTAGATCACGGCCGCAGCGGCGATACCGCCGACGACCTGGGCGATGATGTAGCCGGGTAGCTTGGCCGGGTTGAACCGTCCACCCGCTGCCAGACCAAGCGAGACCGCCGGGTTGAAGTGACCGCCCGAGATGTGCCCGACCGCATACGCTCCGGTCACGACGGTGAGGCCGAAGGCCATACTCACACCGAAGAAGGCAATACCGAGGTTCGGGGTGGCTTCATCGCCAAATCCCCAGCCGGCTGCAAGGACCGCGGCCCCACAACCGCCAAGCACCAGCCAAAACGTGCCGATGAACTCGGCCGCTAATTCTTTTCCAGGATTCATAAGTCGTCTCTCCAAACGAGTTAGGGGGTAGGGGACACAAGACACGTCCCCAAGCTCCTGACGTTTGGAAGTTCCATTTTGTCGCGGAATTTATGTGACCGTAGTCACACTCTGCGCGCGCAATCGACGGAGATCTGGAGCGTTCAGCTAGCTGGCGCCGTACACGGCAGCCGGCTCCGGGGCACCCGAAAGCGACGTATGGACGAGGTTCCCGGCCTCAGAAACGGTCATCTTTCGCTCCCCAACCGACTCAACCGGGCCTTTCTGCCAGCCGTCGCAGACGTTGAGTTGCCCGCCCGAGGACTCAAACACCCGGCCCGACACGTCACAGTGCGCGCTCCCGAGCCAACAGACCAGCGGCGAGACGTTGGCCGGGTCCTTCTCGTCCCAACCCTCTGGTGCTTCGGCGTCGTAGAAGACGCCGGCGGTCATACGGGTACGGGCATCGGGCGCAACGGCGTTCACCATCACGCCGTACCTTCCCCATTCGGCGGCCTGTTGAATCGTGAGAAGGGCAATTCCCGCCTTGGCCGTCGCGTAGTTTCCCTGGCCGATACTGCCGTTGAGACCTGCACCTGAGCTGGTGTTGACCACTCGTGCATCCACCGTCTCGCCGGCCTTGGCCAGATCGCGCCAATAGCCGATCGCGTGGCGGGCCGGAGCGAAATGGCCTTTGAGGTGCACGCGCATGATGAGGTCCCACTCGTCCTCGCTCATACCAGCGAGCATGCGGTCGCGGAGAAACCCGGCGTTACAGACCAGGGTGTCGAGCCGGCCAAAGGTATCCACCGCCTGCTGAATCATCTGACCGGCCTGCTCCCAGTCAGCGACATCGGCATCGTTGGCCACCGCCTCGCCACCCATGGCCTCGATCTCTGCAACCACCGATTCAGCGGGTGACAGCTCGCTGGGTTCCTCGCCCTGGCGACCAACCCCAAGATCGTTCACCACAACCTTGGCTCCCTCGGCGGCCAATTCGAGAGCGTGGGCCCGGCCCAAACCCCGTCCGGCGCCGGTCACGATAGCCACGCGACCCTCACAGCTTGGAACTCCGTTTTGCAGGCTCGGTTCTTGGGTCACGCGTTTCTCCTCGGGTGTGCGCTTCGAGGAGAACGTAGCGGGTTGATCCGGCGGGGGTTAACCCGTCGCCGGCCTGCGATCGATCAGGACCGGGCGCTCGACCCGACGAGTTGCGTCCCATCGCCCGAGATGGTGCTGCAGTAGGCGAGGCGATCGCCCTTCGCCCAGTCGATCGACGAGGGAAGGCTCACGCCGATGCGAAGGTCTGAAGAAATGCTCGACTCGCCCGTGTATTGAGCAAAGGTGCCGCGGCAGGCCTGGCGGGCCTGACTCGTGAGCGCAGCCGGGTCGGGGTACGCCGCTCCGGGCTCGCCAGCAAACATGAACACATCAAAGATCTCGCCGTCGTGCTCGCCAGCGCATGACGCGGGCACCACGGTGTCGATCCACAGTGCGATGTCGGCGTTGAAACAATCGCCGGGCGAGAACTGCGCGGTCTGTTGTGTGGCTCCTGCGACCACATCGTTCGAATCTCCAGCGACGAGCTGATAGGCCAGGAATCCAAAGACGGCAAGCGCCGCCAGAGCCACGTACTTCAACCACTTCGGAACATACTTATCGATGTCGTCGTATTCGGCCCGAAGCTTGTGGGGGTCGTACTCGCGTTTCTCGGTGGCAGCGACCGACGCGCTACGACGGTCCGAGCCTCGACGATCGGCCCCCCGTTCGGTGAGTCGGGAGGGTCGCGATGCCGCTGGCAGACCGGTAGCGGTCGCTGAAGGTAACTTCGGAGCAGCGGTTTCCGATGCGGATTGGTCTGCGCCCTCTGGCGTTTCGGCCGGAACCGGGGTGTGCAGCGCTGCGATGCGGGGTTCAGCCACACCTGAGTCGCTATCGGGTGCATTCAGGTCGGTCTGATCGTTGGAGGGAAAGTCCTCAAGGCCTGCGACCCCATAAGAGTCGTAGTCAGCCGGATCGCCATAGTCATAGTCGTCGGTGTTCTCAGCAGCAGCGCCAGAAGCTTCGGGGCTCCCTGCGCCTGACCCGTCTGGTCCCACTGGACCGTCGGGTCCGTCTGGTCCGTTGGAGGGCTGGTAATCCGGGCCCCGGGCTTCGGCCAACACCGCACCATCGACACTGTCGATGTCGTCGGGGCTGATCTCGCCACTTGCCAGGCCTCGAAGCAGCTTTGCTCCGGCCGGGCTGATCATCGACGACCCATATGGCGCAGGGATGTCGAACATCTTGCACAACGCGAGCGTCTCAGAGATCGTGATGCCGAATTCATCGGCCAGATCCACTACTCGCAGGTCATCGGTTCGAAGCTCCACGTATGAAACATCGGATCTTCAGCGAGGTGACCTGAGCAAAAAAACGGGATGGGTCTGCCCGCGGCGGGATCAGGCTCCAGCGCTGAGCTGGGTTGCCGCGTTGAGCAGCGGAGCGCTGTCAAAGGAGGCTGCGCCTCGAATCGACTCGGCAGGCCAGGTCACCCGGACCTCTACCGGTCCCCCGTCAGGCAGGGGCCACGCCCACCAGTCCGACGTAATCGTTCGCTTCTCGCTGCGACGGCGGTCGTTGAACGCTATGACCTCGGCGCGATGGCCGAGATACATCAGATGACACGTATCGGGTGCTTCGCCATCCCAGCGGGGTGCCGGGATCCGGTTCGAGACCGTTGTACCGTCCTCGAAGGCCAATTCGACTTCGAGAACCTCGGGACCACTGACATGCTCGGGACGGGAGCCTGGGATGAGAACCTCGCTCGGTTGCAGCACCGGTGGCAGGAGCCACGGCGACAACGACTCGATCGAGATCGTCAGGCCGAAACCATGGTCGGTTACCGCCAGGGTGCGTACGGTAACCAAGGCCGATTCGCTTCGGGCGACTTCCATGCTGCCGTCACCATCGCCGAAGGCGAGGGTCTCGATCGCGGCTGAAGGCTTGGGGCCCCACCAGGGGCGGAAGTCCTCTTCGGTACGACGATCGAGCGCATCCATGAGGTTCGCTACCTGGTCCTCGGAAAGGTGGCGGGTTCCATAGGCGGCCAACCGGCGAACTTCCTCGGGCCGGACGCCTAACGCTCGCAGCACCTGACATGCGCCTGAGGCGTCGTCGCGCAACATCCCATGGAGAAGCTCGAAAACGCCGGTGGGACCGGTGCCATCGGCTCGCAGCGTGGCCAGTGCTTTCGTGGCACGAGCCGAGAGAGGGAGCGACTGGTCACCTGCGACATCGAGCGTGAAACGGTGCTCGGAAAGCCGCTGAATAGCTCGCTCGATGCGAAGTGGATCGAGAGCAAAGAGTTCCTGCAACTCGGTCATCTCATCGCCAGCGGTTGCCATCACACCAAAGAGAAGGTGCTCGGTGCCGCACTGGTCGTCGCCAAGTGATGCAGCTATCTGGTGCGCCGCTTCGAGGGCAGCACGAGAATTATCGTCTAGTTCGAATCGTTCGTCATTGTTCGACACAACACACTCCTGGGTATGAGCTTCAGAGTACGTCGGTGCCTTTCGTGCCACCTGAGGCGAATGACTCAAGTACATCAGAGCCGTACTGCTCGATGTTTTCGAGTACTCCCGCCAAACTGGGGCTCGCATCGAGATTGCAGGCCAACCAGGTGACGCCTTCTCGTTCGAGCTCGTCGATACTTTCCCTATGCTGCTGCGGGTGCCAGGTCTCCTGGCCTGGAGCACCCCCTTCGAAGCTCATATACATGATGTCGATCGGGTCGGTCCGGCCAATCGACTCGGCGTGGTCCCGGAGGTACCCGACCATCCCTCGAAGCTCCTCGGTGGTCTCGAGCGGCGCGGAACGACGGGCTTTTGCGTACTCCCGGGGGTTCGGCATTGGCATCCACCCCTGCGCTCCCTCAGCAACCCGGCGACGAGAGAGTTTTGAGTTTCCCCCTATCCAGATGGGAACCGGCGACTGCATCGGAGTGGGAAGTGCCCTGCTGTTTCGAGCCGAAAAGTGCAATCCGTCAACCGAGAACGACTCGCCGGTCCACGCCAGGCGCATCGTCGCGATCGATTCGTCAAAGAGTGCGTTGCGCTCATCGAAATCGACCCCGAGGGCAAAGAACTCGGACTTCAGGTAGCC
>CAZGVQ010000036.1:2862-12875 GCA_964529355.1 uncultured Acidimicrobiales bacterium | reverse complement strand
GGCCCACGCCGTGCATAGCTTCGACATGAAGAAGGACATGGGCGGCATGCGCAAGTTCATGCCCACCACCTACAAGACCTTCCTCATCTGCACCGCAGCCCTGATCGGAATCTTCCCGTTCGCCGGGTTCTGGTCGAAGGACGAAATTCTGGTGGGTACCGGCGGCTGGGGCTTCTTCGGCGGCACCGGCGGAAACGGCAACTACACCCTCATGCTCGTCGGCGGCATCGTCGGTGCGGCGCTCACCGGCGCCTACATGACCCGGGTCATCTACCTCACCTTCTTTGGCGAGTTCCGCCATGTTGCCCATGATGCCCACGACCATCATGCCGATGTGCATGCGGCGCATGGCGACGAAGAAGCTCACGATGCTCACGCCAACCACGATCCGCACGAACATGGTCCGGCAATCAAGCTCCCCCTCATTATCCTGGCCGGGTTCGCGACGCTCATCGGCCTGGTCAACCTTCCGCCCGGCTTCATCACCGGCAACCTCGAAGGATGGCAGGAGCGGTTCTTCCACTTCTATGAACCGGCCAACGCGGCGTACTTCCCGGCTATTGCCCACGGCGTGCCCAGCTACAGCCTGGCAATTTTCGCCTCAATCATCGGTGTGCTCGGCGTTGGTTTGGCGTACTTCTATTACTTCGTCCTCGTCGACCGGAAGAGCAAGGCGATGGGCGAGAGCCTCACCGAGCTCCCCAATGGGCCTACGAGCAGGTTTGGACTCCTCAAGGCCGGCCACACGCTGCTGGTCGAGAAGTACTACCTCGACCATCTCTACACCGAAGTTGTCGCCGGCGGCACCAAAGGCCCTATCGCCCGTGCGGTCTATTGGTTCAACCAGAACGTGCTTGACGCCACCGTCGACGCCGCCGGAAAGACGTCGGTCATCACCGGCCAGGCGGTCTACAACCAGATCGACCAGAAGGTCATCGATGGTGCAGTGAATCTCTCCGGCGTGGTTTCAACCGAAACCGGCGCCGAACTTCGTAAAACGCAAAGCGGAAAAATCCAGCAGTACGCGGCCTACCTGTTCGCAGGGGCCACCGTGCTTGCTGGGGTACTGATCTTCGTCATCTAGAGGGCGCAACAATCACATGAATTTCGAAAACGACTGGTTTCTGAGCGTGCTGACCTTCACGCCCCTTGTTGGGGCCGTGATCATGATGGCGCTTCCGAAAGCCGACGAGACCCTCCATAAGGTCATTGCGCTCGCCGTGTCAGGCGGGTTGCTGATCTTTGGCACCATCTACATGCTCACCCAGTTTGACTTCGATAACTCGGGCGAGATGCAGTTCACCTTCGACACCAACTGGATCAGCGTCATCAACAGTCGCTACATCGTTGGTGTCGACGGCATGGTTCTGCCGCTGATCCTGCTCACCTTGCTGGTGGTGCCGTTGTGCGTCATCTATTCGTGGAACCATTTCCCCGAACCGGCAAACCCCAAAGCCTTCCTCATCCTCATTCTGATTCTCGAAACCGGCATGCTCGGTACCTTTGTGGCCGAGGATCTCATCCTCTTCTTCGTGTTCTTCGAAGTTGTGCTCCTACCGATGTTCTTCATGATCGCCGTCTGGGGTGGACCGGACCGCAAGTACGCATCGCTCAAGTTCTTCCTCTACACGCTGTTCGGTTCGGCGCTGATGATCCTGGCCTTCCTCTCGGTGTTCTTCCTTGCCGAGGACGCCAGTGGTCAGGCCATGCGCACCTTCGACATTCAGGCGCTCACCGAGTGGGGCGGCGCCAACCTCAGCCGCACCGCCGGCCTGTTGATCTTTGGCGGCATGTTCATGGGATTCGGCATCAAGGTGCCAATCTTCCCGTTCCACACCTGGCTGCCCGATGCCCACACCCAGGCACCCACGGTCGGTTCGGTCATCCTCGCCGCCGTGCTGCTGAAACTCGGAACCTACGGATTCATCCGCATCGCCATCCCGATCCTTCCAGCGGCTGCTGTCGAGTGGGCCCCTTGGATTGGTCTGCTTGCGGTCATCGGCATCATCTACGGCGCTCTCGGCTGCTTGGCGCAGACCGACATGAAACGCCTTATTGCGTTCTCGTCGGTCTCTCATATGGGCTTCGTGATGCTGGGTATCGCCACACTCACCACCTTTGGCATCAACGCCGCCGTCTTCGGCATGGTCGCTCACGGTCTCATCACCGGCATCCTTTTCTTCATCGCCGGCTCGGTGAAGGACCGCTACCACACGCTCGAGATCAGCCGCCTCGGTGGCCTGCTGGTGCAGGCACCGCGCATGGGCTGGATCCTCGCCTTCGCCACCATGGCGTCGCTCGGCCTTCCCGGCTTGGCCGGATTCTGGGGTGAGTTCCCAGCGATCCTTGCCGCCTACAGCCCGGCCAACGGAGTCTCCGAGGCCATCTTCCGCACCTATATGGTCATCGCTGCCATCGGCACGGTGCTGGCTGCCGGCTACCTGCTCTGGCTCCTCCAGCGCACCGCTTTCGGCGAGCCTTCTGAAGAGTTCGCCAACGACCCCCACGTACACGACGCCACCCGCTTCGAGTACGTCGCTTGGGCGCCGATGTTGGTGCTCATCGTGGCGCTTGGAATCTTCCCCAACCTCATCTTCGGAACCAGCGACGACGCGGTCGAGAAATCGCTCCACCCGTGCCTCATCGCCGACGAAGAAGAGCTCGCCAGCCTTGACTGCTCGATCGTGCTGAACACCGAAGTGGCCGGGGGCTGATCTTGGACTTCTCTGTCCTCCCCATCGCGCAGGTGGCGGCCTTCGACCGGCCAGCCATCGACTGGCACGCCGTCGCGCCCGAGCTCATCCTGCTCGGCTTCGGTGCGCTGCTCACCATGATCGACGTGATCTTTCTCGAGCGTGCGAAGCAGTACACCTCTGCACTCGCAGGAATCGGCCTGTTGGCCACCATGGTGCCAATCCTCACCTTGGCCAACGACATCTCCGAAACCGGGCCTCGTGTCATGTTCGAAGGCGCGTTTGTGGTCGATGAGTTCGCGCTCATCATGAAGGCGGTGTTCATCCTTTCGGGCTACGTGGTGATCCTGCTTTCCACCAACTACATCGCCGAGGGCGACTACTGGGAGAGCGAGTACTACGGCCTTTTGCTGTCGTCGATTCTGGGCATGGTTGTCATGGCCTCGTCTCGCGACCTCATCAGCATCTTCGTGGCATTCGAGCTGCTGTCGATCCCCAGCTACATGTTGGCCACGTGGAAGAAGCGCAGCCTCGAAAGCAACGAGGCTGGCCTCAAGTACTACCTGATGGGCGTGTTTGCCTCGGCGATCATGTTGTACGGAATGTCGCTGCTCTTCGGCGCTTCGGGCGAGACGATTCTCACCCGGGTCAACGAGTCGCTGACCTCGGATCCGCTTACCGGCGAGGCGCTCACCAGTTCCACACCGGTGCTCACCCTTGGTGTCATCTTCATCATCGTCGGATTCGCATTCAAGGTATCGGCGGTGCCGTTTCACAACTGGGCTCCCGACACCTACACCGGTGCACCAATCCCGGTGACTGCGTTCCTGGCCGTCGCCTCAAAGATCGCCGGTTTCGTGGCGCTGGTACAGCTGGTCTTTGTGGGGTTCTTCAATCGGGCCGATGTCTTCCAGCCGCTCCTGTGGTTGCTCGCTGCCGCTTCGATGATCGTCGGAAACCTCATCGCACTTCGCCAGACCGACATCGTGCGGCTTATGGCGTACTCCGGTGTTGCCCAAGCGGGCTTTATCCTGGCGCCGCTTGCAGTGGCCGGCGAGGTTGGCGATCAGGCTCTCGGATCGATCGTTTCGTACCTGGCCATCTATGCCGCCATGAACCTCGGCGCCTTTGCGGTGATCCTCGCGGCAGCTCGCAAGACCGGCTCTACAAGCATCGAATCGATGAGCGGCCTCTTCTCCTATGCGCCCGGACTTGCCGTGGCCATGACCATCTTCATGTTTGCCTTGGCCGGCATTCCACCGCTCGGCGGCTGGTTCGCGAAGTTCCAGATCTTCTTTGCGGTGATCGAAGACGGGAGCGCCTGGGCGATTGTGCTCGGTGTGTTGCTGGCCGTGAACTCGGTTATTGCGCTGTACTACTACGCATCGGTCGCTCGTCGGATCTGGGCTGACGAGGTTCCCGACGGCGACCTCACACCCATCCGCATTCCCACCTCGCTGGGCGCCGCGCTGGCGCTGACCGTGGTCGCCACGCTGGTGTTCGGATTCGTTCCGGGTGCAGTGTCCCAGTTCACCGATGTCGGCCTGATCGCCGGAGGCTGACCCTCCGGCGTGACCTCAGCGCACAGCCTTGAGCAACTGCTGCTGGAACGAATCGCCACAACCGGTCCGCTTCGCTACTCGGAGTACATCGCAGAGGCTCTGTACAACCCGACGTTTGGCTTCTACTCCGTCGCTGGTCGGGCTGGGCGCCGGGGCGATTTCCTCACCAGCCCCGAGGTGGGGCCGCTCTTCGGTGCCTGCATTGCCCGCTACCTCGATGAGGTTTGGAGCGAGCTCGGTGAGCCATCGCCGTTCGTTGTGGTCGAGGCCGGCGCCGGACCTGGGACACTCGCTCGGGGCGTTTTGGCAGCGGCACCGCTGTGTCTCGAAGCCATGGAATACGTGGCGGTGGAGGTCAGCGCTGCCCAACGGGCAGATCACCCCGATGGGGTCTTGTCGGTCGAGGAACTGCCGGGTGGCCCGGTTCATGTCGTCATAGCCAATGAGTTGCTCGACAATCTGCCCTTCGATCTGGTCACTTATACCGGCGATGGTTGGTGCAGCGTTCTGGTGGGTGCGGTAGACGGCGAGCTGGTCGAGGTGACGCGTCCCATGGCAGCCGTACCCAATCACCTTCCCGCCGATATTCGGGAGGGTGGCCGGATCCCGGTTATCGATGCGGCGGTGCAGTGGTGTCGCGATGCCATCGAGCTGGTCGAGTCGGGTCGAGTTCTCCTGTTCGACTACTCGTCGGGCGGGTCCGAGATCATCGTGAACGACGCTTCTGCGAACGTGTCCGACGCTGCGATTCGGACCTATCGCGGAAACCAACGGGGAGATCACCCGTTGGCCGATCCCGGATCTCAGGACATCACCGCCCAAATCCCCGACGAGCAGTTGGCCGTTGTTGCACCCCGCGCCTTGCAGCAGACCAGTCAAGCGGAGTTTCTGCGAGCCTACGGAATCGAGGAACTGGTGGACGAGGGTCGACGGCTGTGGAAGGAACGGGCCCATCTTGGCGACCTTCGGGCCATGCAGGCTCGTAGCCGCATCGCCGAGTCAGAAGCGCTGCTTGACCCGTCGGGCCTGGGCGGCTTTTCGGTCTTTGAGTGGCGGCTGCCCGAATTGGGGTAATGACCCTCTGGGCTAATCGGACTATTTCCATCCCTCTCATGCTGCAGTACTCTCGTTTCCATGAGCCGCCCCCCACTTGAAGTTCATTCCGCCAGCCTCTGCGTGGGTGCCGAATCCATCGGCCTTCCCACCGTGCGATCCATCGACACGATGTTCGATGCGTACTTCACCTTGCTGGGCCGGCTCCGGCGCGAAGATCGTCAGAGCTCGGTTCGTAGCGCTGACGTCGAGGTCCTGGCACAAGCCACTGGCCTCAAGGTGGCAACGGTTCGCCACCGCCTCCAAAGCTTCTAAGCTCTTTCTTTGGTCGTTCGCTCGCGAGCTCGCTCTCTCTTCGCTTCGCTAAAAACGTGACAAGCCGGCCCGTTTGGGCCGGCTTGTCTGGTTTTCTTTTGTGCTCTTGGCCGCCGGTAGTGCCCTTAGCGCCCGGCCTTGAGGGCGTCGCGGATCTCGCCCAGAAGAACCTGGTCGGGTGTCTCGGCGAGCTCGGTGTTCGCGCCAGCTTTGGAAAGCGCCTTGATGATCATGAACACGGCAAACGCGATCAGGACGAAGCTGATGAGTGCGGTGATAAGCGCGCCGACTGGAATGTCGCCGGGGTTCCACGCGTCAAAGTTGACGTCGAGACCGCCGGCCTTGCCGATCAGCGAGAGGATCACGTTGACCACCGCATCCATCACGGGCACGACAGCAAGCGCAAGCACGAAGCCTACGGCTGCTGGGATGACGTTGAACTTCTCAAGAAATTCTTTGAATTCACTTAGCATTTTTGGGTTTTTCTCCTGATGAGGGCGCCGTTTCAGGCGGCTGAGTTTGCTGCGACTGCGGGATCAGAGCACAAAAAGTGCCCACTCAACCGCAGACGGTGGGAAATCCACGAGTACAACCTATCGGGAGTTTGGGGTATTACAAGGTTTCTTGATCGTGCGCAAAGGCAGGCGGTCCGATTTCTGTGTTAGATCGGGCACACGTGAGCCATGCTGTCGATCAGACGTGCCCGATTCGCGCCGTCCTTCTAGAATCAGCGCAACCAGCCGGAGTCTCCTCTCCGGTCACCCTTCAAAGGACGAGCAAGATGGCCACCATCGAAACGCTTAATGACGCATCTCCATATATGCAGGGCAACTTCGCCCCGGTACAGACCGAGCACACCGCGGTCGATCTCGAGGTGACTGGCCAGGTGCCAGCTGATCTGGAAGGCCGGCTTCTCCGCAACGGTCCGAACCCGGTCGGTCACGTCGACATGAAGAGCCACCACTGGTTTCTTGGCGATGGCATGGTGCACGGTATTCGCCTCGCCGGCGGAGAAGCTCACTGGTACCGCAACCGCTACGTGGGCAGCGCGGCAATCGCCCGAGAGCTGGGGCGTACGTTCCCCGAGCCGGTGACCGCGGAGGGCGGGCCGAACACCAACGTCATCGGCCACAACGGACGCACGTACGCCATCGTCGAGGCGGGCACAAAACCCGTCGAGCTCACCTACGAACTCGAAACCGTCGGTACCAACGGATTCGAGCACTCTCTTCTCAACGGGTATACCGCTCATCCCAAGTACGATCCGCTCACCGGCGAGATGCACGCAATCGCCTATTCCCCGGCCGAGTTGCTCGACAAGGTGCAATACGTGGTGGTCGGGCCGGATGGATCGGTGACCAAGACGATCCCCGTCACCGTTCCCGGGATGCCGATGATCCACGACATGGGACTCACGCAGAAGTACGCAGTGGTGCTCGATCTCCCGGTTGCGGTCGATCTTGAGCTGGCACTTGGAGGCTCGTCGTTTCCGGTGCGTTGGTTCGACGACTACGACGCCCGCATCGGCCTGCTTCCCCGAACCGTGACGACGGGCGGGGAAGCCGATGCCGAAATCATCTGGTGCAGCATCGACCCCTGCTTCGCGTTTCATCCGCTCAACAGCTACGACACCCCCGACGGCAAGGTCGTCATCGATATCTGCCGGTACGACAAACTGTTCGACGCCGATCGCAACGGCCCGTTCCGCGATTCGTTGCCCCAGCTCGAGCGCTGGACGGTGAATCCGGCAACCAACTCGGTATCGCGCGACATCATCGACGAACGCTTCCAGGAGTTTCCGCGGGTGGCTGGTGTTGCGCTGAACGCTCCGCACCGGTTCGGCTACACCACCTCGGTTGGCGATAGCGAGAGCCAGTGGGCTTTCGGCGAGACGATCAAGCACGATCTCACCAATCGCACCAGCGAGGTGCACGATCATGGTGCGACGCGTCAGGCCGGCGAGCCGGTTTTTGTCAGCCGAGCTGACTCCTCTGGTGAAGACGACGGCTGGATCCTCACCATGGTGTACGACGCCGCGACCGACAAGAGCGACCTGGTCATCCTGGACGCGGCCGACATCACCTCGGATCCGGTGGCGACCGTGCACCTCCCAACCCGGGTGCCGAATGGGTTCCACGGAAACTGGGTACGGGATTCGATAACGCCGCCCAGCTAGCTGCCCGTTTGGCTGTCTCGTCGCTAAGGTCGATTTCGGCGACATCTTGTATCTTCAAGGGGTAAGAACCAGTACCTCTAGGGGGTTGCCAGATGGGCGACGAAATCGAAGTCTTCGAAATGGAAGAGCGCACGTTCGCGCCGTCGGTGGAGTTTGCAGGTGAGTCGTTGTGCGCGAACCGCTCCCTCTATGACGAAGCCGAGGCCGACCTCGAAGCGTTTTGGGCCCGCCAAGCACGCGAACTCGTCAGCTGGGACACCGATTTCGAGACCACGCTCGAATGGGACCTTCCCTACGCCAAGTGGTTTGTCGGCGGAAAACTCAATATGAGTTACAACTGCCTCGACCGCCATGTCGAGGCTGGCAAAGGCGACAAGGTCGCCTACCACTGGGAGGGTGAGCCCGGCGACACCCGAACCATCACCTACCAGGATCTTCTGACCGAGGTCTCCAAGTTCGCCAACGTTCTCAAATCGAAAGGCTTGGAGAAGGGCGACCGGGTGGCGGTGTATATGCCGATGATCCCCGAACTGCCTATCGCGATGTTGGCGTGCTCGCGTATCGGTGTCGCGCACTCGGTGATCTTTGGCGGCTTCTCACCCGACGCGATCATCGATCGATGTGACGACGCCGAGGCAAAGCTCATTATCACCGCGGATGCCGGGTTCCGCAGGGGCGCCCCGTCGATGCTCAAGCCCAACGTCGATGAGGCTCTTGCCAACGGTGCGGAAACCGTCACCGATGTCATCGTGGTGAACCGCTGCGACACCGATGTCGCCATGACCGAAGGCCGCGATCATTGGTGGCACGAGCTGATGGCCGAGGCGTCCGACGACTGCCCAGCCGAGCCCATGGACGCCGAGCAGCTCCTCTACCTGCTCTACACCTCGGGCACTACGGCCAAGCCAAAGGGCATCATGCACACCACGGGTGGCTACCTCACCCAAGTGGCCTTCACTCACAAATACACCTTCGACCTCAAACCCGAGACCGACGTGTACTGGTGCGCCGCCGATATCGGCTGGGTCACCGGCCACAGCTATATCGTCTACGGCCCGCTCGCGAACGGTTGCACCAGCGTGATGTACGAGGGCACGCCAGACACGCCGGGCCGCGACCGGCTGTGGGAGATCGTCGAACGCTATGGCGTAACCCAGCTTTACACCGCGCCAACCGCCATCCGGACGTTCATGAAGTGGGGTCCCGAAGAGGTTCAGAAACACGACCTTTCCACCCTTCGCGTGCTTGGCACCGTGGGCGAGCCCATCAACCCCGAGGCTTGGATGTGGTACCACGAACACATCGGCGGCTCGGAACGGCCGATCGTCGACACGTGGTGGCAGACCGAAACCGGCGCCCACATGATCACTCCACTACCAGGGTGCACCACCACGAAGCCCGGCTCGGCCTGTCACACCGTGCCCGGCATCTTTGCCGAGGTGGTCGACGGTGACGGTAACGCCATCAGCGAAGGCGGAGGGTTCCTCACCATCGTGAAGCCCTGGCCCTCGATGCTGCGGGGTATCTGGCGCGATGACGCCCGCTACCGTGAGACCTACTGGGCCAAATACGGCGACCGCTATTTCGCGGGTGACGGTGCAAAGCTCGACGCCGATGGCTATCTCTGGTTGCTCGGTCGGGTCGACGACGTCATGAATGTCTCAGGCCACCGAATCAGCACGGCCGAGGTCGAGTCGGCACTGGTCGACCACACAAACGTCTGCGAGGCCGCAGTGGTCGGGGCAGCCGATGACGTGACCGGGCAGGCCATCATTGGATACGTCATCACCATGGGCGACGCCGAGCATTCCGATGAGCTTCGCGAAGATATTCGCCAACACGTCTCCAAGAAGCTCGGACCTACCAGTCGCCCCAAGCAGGTGTGGCTGGTCGACGACCTTCCCAAGACCCGAAGCGGCAAGATCATGCGTCGGCTCCTCAAGGATGTGGCGGAAGGTCGAGGACTCGGCGACACCACCACCCTCGCCGACGAATCGGTAGTGGAAGCCATCGCAGCAGGAGCAGCAGCAGCCGCCGCCGAAGACTGACCAGTCTTTTTGGTCGGTCGCTCGCTAGCTCGCTCTCTCTGCGCTTCGCTATCGGGCACAACCGGCGCCCTCGGCCTCCGCTGGCGCTACGGCACGACTCCAAGCGCTTCCCTTTTTGGTCGGTCGCTCGCTAGCTCGCTCTCTCTGCGCTTCGCTATCGGGCACA
>CAZGVQ010000036.1:0-2762 GCA_964529355.1 uncultured Acidimicrobiales bacterium | reverse complement strand
ACCGGCGCCCTCGGCCTCCGCTGGCGCTACGGCACGACACCAAGCGCTTCCCTGAGAGCTTAGAGACAGCGGCTGGGGTCTGTCCGGAGCGGGCGGAGGACGACACGAGCGCCAAGAGACATAGCGAAGCGCAGAGAGAGCGAGCTCGCGAGCGAACGACCAGAGAGAGGGGAACAATGCTCTGCCTTTTGATGTTTATGCTGGAGACGAGACATCCCCCCCGTCTTGTGAAAGGCAAACATTGTGAATAACACCTTCAAGACCGCAGTGCTTCTGGCCGCACTTGGTGGTCTCTTCGTTGTTGGCGGCGGCGCCGTCGCTGGTACCACCGGCCTGGTCATTGGTTTCGCCATTGCTTTGGTGATGATCGGTGGCTCGTATTGGAAAAGCGACACCTTGGCGATCAAGTCGGCCAAGGCTGTGCCCGTTACCCGCGAACAGGCGCCCGAGTATTACCAGATCATGGAAGAGCTCACGGCCAAGGCCGAGATGCCCATGCCAAAGCTCTATGTGACCCCGAGCCAGCAACCCAACGCTTTTGCGACGGGCCGAAACCCCGAGAACGCAGCCGTTGCGGTCACCCAGGGCCTCATGCAGGCGATGGAGTGGTCCGAGATACGCGGCGTTCTTGCGCACGAGCTCGCGCATGTGCAGAACCGCGACATTCTTATCGGATCGGTCGCTGCGACCATCGCGACGGCCATTGGTTTCGTGGCCACCATCGCCCGCTTTGGCGCGCTGTTTGGCGGCGGCAACCGTCGCGGCGAAAACCCGCTGGTCTTCCTCGCCACGCTCATCGTCGCCCCGCTCGCCGCAAGCGTCATCCAGGGCGCAGTCAGCCGTAGTCGGGAGTTCGAAGCCGACGCGACGGCTGCCCGGCTCATCGGCGATGGCGAACCCCTTGCCCGAGCCCTCGAGAAGCTCGATTCCTACGCTGGCCGGATTCCGGCCAATGTCGCGCAGGCGCAGGCCAGCCACTACATCATCAACCCGCTGAAGGCCGAAGCCCGAGGTCGCGGTGGCATGGCCGGGCTGTCGAAATTGTTCTCCACGCACCCGCCCACCGAGGAACGAATTGCCCGCCTCCGTGGGGGCGATTGGTAGGAGAAGCCGATACATTACCTAGCTTGCGGGTCGGTGCCCGAGCGGCCAAAGGGAACGGGCTGTAAACCCGTCGGCTATGCCTACGAAGGTTCAAATCCTTCCCGGCCCACGCAAGAACAAGATCCGCCAAAGGCGGATCTTGTTCAGATTTTGAGCTGCAACGCCACCAGAGAGACGGCGGTTGGGGTCGTCCGGAGCGGGCGGAGGACGTCGGTTTCGACCCTGTCGGGCCGAAGCCCTTACCGAGTTGCTGCGCAACTCGCGGACTCAGGCCGGCGGTTGAGGTCGTCCGGAGCGGGCGGAGGCCGACATGTCGACGGAGCCCGATAGCGAAGCGAAGAGAGAGCGAACTTGTGAGCGAACGACCAAAATCAGAGCATCAGTTGCAGTATCTCGACGTCGTGCCACTTCCCGAACTTCCGTCCGATTTCTCGTTCGATTCCAACGGTCTCGAA
This sequence comes from uncultured Acidimicrobiales bacterium, assembly GCA_964529355.1. Lineage (GTDB taxonomy): Bacteria > Actinomycetota > Acidimicrobiia > Acidimicrobiales > SHLQ01 > CALLQB01. The sequence goes on along the minus strand of CAZGVQ010000036.1, from coordinate 1,203 downwards.
GCCGACGGACTTGTGGAGTCCTACCGAGGCCTCGAGGGCTGCGTTTACCCGCGCGATGATCGAGTGGAAGCCGTGCTGGCGCGCCACTTCGATCAGGCGGTTCATGAGCGCAGAGCCGGTCCCGTGGCCAACGGCTGCCGGGTCAAGGTAGATCGAGTTTTCGACCGACGTGCGGTATGCCGCCCGCTCCTTGTATGGCGACAATGAGGCAAAGCCGAGAACGGCATCCTGTTCATCGACAGCCACCAGAACGGCCATGGCGCCCGAGCGATCGGCCATCCACTCGACCTGATCCTTCGAGGTTCGCTCCTCGAGATCGAACGTGGCGGCCGACGAGGTGACGTAGTGGTTGTAGATCGTGCGTAACGTCTCGGCGTCGTCGAGGGTTGCGATTCGGATATGCACGGTGGGCTAGTCGCGAAAGTTGTTGAACTGCAGCGGAAGCCCGAAGTTCCCGGCCTTCAGGGCTGCGATGACCTCTTGGAGGGAGTCTCGCTTCTTTCCGGTGACTCGAAGTTGCTCGCCCTGGGTCTGGCTCTGAATCCCTTTGATTCCCAGACCCTTGATGTGCTTGTTGAGCTCCTTGGCTTTCTCCGAAGAGATGCCCGAGACCAGGCTGGCGGTTTGGCGGACCGAGTTGTGGCTTGCCTCTTCGAGGGTGCCGTAGTCGAGCACCTTCATCGAGATCTTTCGCTTGGCGAACTTCTCCTCAAGAAGTTGCCGGAGCGCGGTCATGCGATCCTCGGTCGAGGATGCGAGCTTGATCGCATCTTCGGTGAGTTCGATGGACGAGTTTGTGTTCTTGAAGTCGTAGCGGTTGGCAAGTTCGCGAGCCGCCTGGTCGACCGCGTTGCGAACTTCCTGCATGTCGACTTCGGAAACCACGTCAAATGAAGGCATGGCGAAGAGGATACTGACGACCCGCAGCGTTCACTAACGGCGCACTAGCTGGCGGCGACCGGAACCTCAGCGGTTTGGAAGCCGGGACTGAGCGTGGCGTCGCCGCCCAGGTGTTGAAGCACCCACGTGGCAGCGTCGTCGCTTCCGGCAAGAAGGATCACCTGGCGATGGGCCGACGCCTCGAACATCGTGTCGAGAAGATCTTGCCGCGTGGCTTCGTCGAGCGTCGCGAAGGGAGCATCGAGAATACGGGGAGCGGCTTCGGTCTCACCGTCGATAGGGCCGACGCACCGAAGCAGCAGC
>CAZGVQ010000035.1:0-12960 GCA_964529355.1 uncultured Acidimicrobiales bacterium | reverse complement strand
GGGAGACGTTGCACGAGCGTTTCCCCCAGCTGGTGTACGCCTGCATCCGGGGCTTCGGTGACCCACGCACCGGCGAGAGTCCACAAACCGATTGGCCAGCGTTCGACGTGGTTGCCCAATCGATGGGCGGCTTGGTCAGCTGCACCGGCTCCGACATGGACCACCGGGTGACCTCGGGCCCATCGGTGGGCGACATCTACCCAGCCACGATGAGCGCCGTCGGCATTCTCGGAGCCATCCATCACGCGCGACGCACCGGCGAGGGTCAGCTGGTCGACGTCGCCATGAACGACGCCGTGATGGCGCTCTGCGAGTCGGTGACCTGGCGGTACTCCTATACCGGCGAAGTCCAGGCTCCCCGCGGCACCGAGCACCCGTCGCTCTCACCCTTCAACGTGTACCCCACCGCCGATGGCCAGTGCGCCATCGCCGCGCTCACCCCCGGTCAGTGGGAGGTGATGGCCAATGTGCTCGAGCGGCCCGATCTGATCGCCGACGATCGCACCCGAACCGTGCGCCGTCGCCACGAGAACCGCGACATGGTCAACGAGATCATGGAGACCTGGACCACCGCGCACACCACAGCGGAGATCTTCGAGATCCTGGGTGGCCGGGTGCCCGTTGGCCCGGTGAACGACGCGCCAGCGCTCTTTGCATCAGAGCATGTGAAATCCCGCGACATGTTGGTGAAGGTCGAGCACCCGGGTTCCGATCGCCCGGCCGTGCTCCCCAACACGCCGCTTCGCTACACCGCCACCCCGGCAGGGATCTATCGGCGACCACCCAAGCTCGACGAACACCGCGAGGAAATTCTCGCCGAACTGGAGGACTCATGAGCCAGACCGCTGCACTATCGACGCTTCCGTCGCAGGCCGAGTTCTTCGCCCGTTGCGAAGCCGACCCCGAACTCAAGCTGGCACACCGGCACTGGACCGGAGGGGTGCGTTTCGATTTCGTCGACGGTGCCATCGGCTATTCGGTGACCGACGGAGCCATACGCGACGAAGTGCCTACGGCCGGACCCGGCGTCATCAGCCTGGTTGGCCCGGCGGAGATGTGGGCATCGCTGGCTGCGGCCACCCCCGCACCGTTTGCCACCATCAGTGTGCTGAGCGCCATGGGCGAGGCCGGCCTCGACCGCGCCAGCACCGATGAGGTGCTGTTCTGGCAATACCTGCCTGCGGTGGAACGGGCCTCCGAGTTGCTGCGGGCACCCGGTCTGAGCCGCAATGAAGCACGGAACGAAGGATCCGGGTCGCGTCGGGACAGCCCGGTGGGCGGCTACGTGCACGTCGATCTCGAGATGCCCGACGGTCAGGTTATCGATCATCGCATCTACTACGAGACCGCCGGTCAAGGCATACCGATGCTCCTGCAACACACGGCTGGCGCGCACAGCTTGCAGTGGCGACACCTGTTCGAGATGCCCGAGATCACCGACCACTTCCAGCTCATCGCCTACGACCTGCCCTATCACGGCAAGTCGATCCCGCCTGTCGACCACCGCTGGTGGGAGGAGGAGTACAAGCTGCGCGGCGCGCTGCTGCGCCAGATTCCCCTGGCGGTTGCCCACGCGCTCGGCGCCGAGAACCCGGTGTTCATGGGTTGCTCGGTCGGTGGCCTCCTGGCCATCGATCTCGCCTACCACCACCCCGCCGAGTTTCGAGCGGTGATCTCACTTGAAGGGGCTATTCACGTTGGCGGCGACCACGACTCGCTGATCGGGATGTATCACCCCCAGGTGAGCAACCAGAGCAAGGCTCGGATGATGGAAGCGCTGTGCGCACCCATGTCGCCCGAGGCGTACGTGAAGGAGGTTTCGCAGGTGTACTCGGCCGGTTGGCCGCCGGCATTCCTCGGCGATCTCTTCTATTACATGGTCGACTTCGACCTGCGCGATGTTGCCGGCGACATCGACACCTCGAAGGTTGGGGTGCACATCTTCAACGGCGATTACGACTTCAGCGGGCATGTGTCGGGCGGCCTCAAGGCTCACCAGGCCATCGAAGGATCGACCCACACCGTCATGGCGGAGATGGGCCACTTCCCCATGCAGGAGAACCCGGTCGGCTTCGCCGAATACTTGCTGCCGGTGCTCGAAGAAATCAAGGACGACGTGTGAGCGACCTGGCCCCTCCGCTCACCCGGCAGCAGCGCAAGACCCAGAAGTCCACCAACGCGCTCCTCGAAGCGGCGGCCGACCTCATCGTCGAAGGCGGCTTCGCCGCGCTGACCTTTGCGGCCATCGGCGAACGGGCGGGCTACAGCCGCGGCATGGTCACCGCTCGGTTCGGCAATAAGGACGGCCTTATCGAAGCGCTCATCGACCGCATCGTCACCACTTGGAGCCACAAGAATGTCGAGCCTCACACCAAGGGACGTGACGGTCTCGAGAGCCTCGACACCGTGCTCAGCGCCATCGAAGCGCAGGCGGCGAAGGACCCTCGGGGACTCCGTGTGCTGTATTCGCTGATGTTCGAAGCCGTGGGTTCCGACGACGACATGGTGCGCCGGTTCGCCAAGTTCCACGAGGGCATGCGTGCCGACTTCTCCCGTTATATCCGACGTGGCCAGCGCGACGGATCGATTCGTACCGGCGGCCCATCGCCCGACCGTGAAGCCGAGCTCATCATCGGGGGCCTCCGGGGGGTCGGCTTTCAATGGCTTCTCGACCCCGGCGCCTTCGATCCGGTCAAGGCGCTCAGTTATCTCCGCTCCACCACCCTCGACCGACTCCAACCCGAACCCGTTTCCTCAACACCGAAAGACCGAAAGAACCAAAGATGACCAGCTACGAACGTCCAAAGCGCGACCGCATCCGCCGGTCCGAGCTCTCCACGCCCGGACACTCCGAGAAAATGATCGGCAAGGCGGCGCAGAGCGACGCCGACATGGTTTTTCTCGACCTTGAGGACGCGGTTGCGCCCTCCGCGAAGGTCGGGGCCCGCAAGAACATCATCGCCGGGCTCAACGAACTCGATTGGGGCGACAAGATCCGCTCGTATCGCATCAACAGCGTCGACACCCAGTGGTGTCACGACGACATCGCCGAAGTGGTGACCGGGGCCGGCGCCAACATCGACGTCATCATGGTGCCCAAGATCAAGGGACCGCGCGAGGTGTGGTTTGTCGACGACATGCTCACCCAGCTCGAGCTGAAGCTCGGCCTCGAGGTGGGCCGAATCGGCATCGAGTGTCTGGTGGAAGAGGTTGAGGCGCTCCAGACTGTCGACGAGATCGCGGTGTGTTCCCCACGACTCGAAGCCCTGGTGCTGGGTGTTGGTGATCTGTCAGCCAGCCAAGGCATGCGACTTGGCCACATCGGGGTAACCGATGGCGACAAGGCGCTGCGGTACCCCGGCGACGTGTGGCACTACGCCCGAAACCGCATGATCGTAGCCTGCCGCTCCGCTGGTATCGACGCCATCGACGGGCCCTACGCCAACTTCGCCCGACCCGAGGGCTACGAACGCAGCGCCGGCACCTTCTCGATGCTGGGCGGCGTCGGCAAGTGGTGCATTCATCCGAGCCAGATCGAAATCGCAAACCGGGTGTTCGCACCTACACCCGAAGAAGTCGCCGAAGCCCAAGGTGCCATCGATGCGGTGGCCGAAGCCGAGGCAAAGGGTGAAGGTGCCGCCAACTTCAACGGCATGATGATCGACGCCGCCACAACCCGGCTGTTCCAGGTAACGCTCGATCGGGCCCGCCAGTGCGGGCTCATCGACTGATGACCGAGCTCACCGACCACCTGTGGAGCCGGTTCGGCAGCCTGACGTTCGAGGATCTGCCCGACGACGTGCGACGTACCGCGAATCACGCGATTCTCGATTGGTTCGGCTGTGTCATCGCCGGAAGTCAGGAGCCGTTGGCGCAGATTCTGCGCGACGAATTCACCGATTCCGACGGGCCCTGCACCATCGCCGGGAGCCTTCGGCGGGCCGGAGTACTACGGGCTGCGTTGGTGAACGGAGCGGCCGGCCACGCCCTCGACTTCGACGACACGTCACCGGTCATGGGCGGCCACCCCACTGCGCCCATGCTGCCCGCAGCGGTGGCCATCGCCGAGGAACAGAAACGAACCGGAGCCGACCTACTCACCGCGTATGTGGTGGGCATGGAAGTGCAGTCGGCCATCGGCTCATCGATCGGAAACGAGCACTATCTCGGCGGCTGGCACACCACAGCAACCATCGGGGTGTTCGGTGCCGCGGCAGCCAGTAGTTGGCTCCTCGGCCTCGACGAAGAAGGTTTCGCCACCGCCATGGGTATTGCGGCCAGCAACGCCTCGGGTGTCAAAGCCAACTTCGGCACCATGACCAAACCGCTCCACCCTGGCCAGGCCGCAGAACGAGGCGCCATGGCGGCCCGGCTGGCCGCGCGCGGATACACCGCCAGCGGGACTGCGATCGATGGCAACCAGGGATTCGCGCAGGCTGCGGGCACCGGTTCGCTCGACGCCGAGCGGTTGGCCTGGATCGACACGAACTGGGCCACGCCGAGAACCCTGTTCAAGTTTCATGCCGCCTGCCACCTGACCCACGCCGGCATCGAAGCAACCAGCTCGATCCTCGACACAGGGGTAGCCGCAGCCGATATCGAACGCATCGAGCTCACCGTGAACCCCTCGATCCTCGACGTTTGTGGCATCCCCGACCCCACCACCGGGCTCGAAGCAAAGTTCAGCCTGCGCGGCACGCAGGCGCTGTTGGTCAACGGTGCCGATACCGCCGCGATAGCCACCTACACCGACGAACCCGTGAACCGGCCCGAGGTGCAGGCCTTCATCCCCAACGTGCACGTCGAAACCAATGCGACCCTCGGAAGCATGGCCACCGAGGTGATGGTGCAAACCGCGTCAGGCGAGCATCGAGCGGTTGCCGACGTGAGCCGGCCAAACAGCGATCTCGATGCCCAGGGCACAGCCCTCCGCCGCAAGTTCGACGCCCTGTCTTCACCGGTCATTGGCGAGGCCGCAACTGCGGCGTTTGGCGACCAGCTTGAAGCGCTGACCAGCACGAACGACGTTTCAACATTTCTCAAAGCCACCGTGATCGGCTAGAGATAGAGGTAGGAACACGGAGGAAAATGGCGGCGGTGGAACTCTATGTCGACGCTACGGGCGACCCTGAGGGTCCACCCGTAGCGTTCATTCACGGCTTCATGTCGAGCAATCATCAATGGGATCTCAACCGCGCCCGGTTGGGTGCAAAGCTACGAATGCTTCTCATCGAACAGCCGGGCCACGGCTCGTCCCCGGCATCGACCGAGCCAGATGACTACGCCCCGGAGGCGGTTATTCCGGCGCTCGAACGGGTGCGCGAGCAACACGGCGTCGAACGTTGGTGGATGGTGGGTCACTCGATGGGCGGCGCCGTCGCGCTGCGCTACGCACTCGCTCATCCCGAACGGGTGCTCGGCGTAATCTTCACCAACTCCAAGGCGGCGTTCGGCGTGGGCCGGGCCGATGCGGCCGACGAACAGCTCCCACAACTCGAAACCCGCGACGACCTCCGGGCGCTCCCTTTCCACCCCATCCACGCCAAGCGGTTCCCCGCCGAACTTCAGGCTCGCATGGTTGCCAAGGCCGACTCGATTCCCCCCATTGCGCTCACCAACGTGATGCGTGTGGCTTCGCAGTGGCGCTCGATCGGCGAGCCGGGCTCGTTCTCGATGCCGGTGCTGCTGGTCAATGGCCGATGGGAAAAGGCTTTTCAGCCATGCGTGCCTGATGCACTGGCGGCGATACCGCATCTGCATGTGGTCGATCTCGACGGTGGCCACTCGGTCAATATCGAGGCGGCGCGGGAGTTCGACGAGGCCGTTCTTGATTTCATCGGCTGAGTCTCACCGGCGCGGGGGACTGCTTCACACACCCCGGTCGGTGGTGTTGGGTGTCGTCGACCTCGGAGCCGAAGAGGTCGAGACTCCCGAGGTGATAGCCGGTCGTATCCGCAGCGCATTGAAGCACACCACCCCCGAGCGGCTGGCGGTCGCCCCGGATTGCGGTATGAAGTACCTGCCGCGCGAACGGGCTCGAGCAAAGTTGGCTGCGATGGTCAGCGGAGCCAAGATCATCCGGGAAGAGATCGCCTAGAGCCATCAGAGACCTAGGCTTCGGCTATGGACGCTCTCTCGTTGCTCAAGGCTCATCGCTCGATTCGCAAGTACACCGACCAGCCCGTTACCGATGAAATGGTTGAGGACATCATCGGCGCCGGCATGGCCGCGGCCACGTCGTCGAACCTTCAGGGCACCACGGTCATTCGGGTACGAAACCCCGAAACTCGGTCGGCCATCGCCGAAGTCGCAGGCGGACAAACGTGGGTCGAAGAGGCCGGAGCGTTCTTCGTCTGGTGCGCCGACCTCCACCGATCGGCGGTTGCGTGCGAGATGGCCGGCGGCGATTTCCACGCCGGGATGACCGAACACTTCATCATCGCCGCCGTCGACTGTGCGCTCGCAGCCCAGAACGCCGTGGTGGCCGCCGAATCCCTGGGCCTGGGAATCTGCTACATCGGCGGCATCCGCAACGACCCGGCCAAGCTCACCGAGCTTCTCGAGCTTCCCGAGCAGGTGTTTCCGCTCTTTGGCCTGTGTCTCGGGTGGCCCGACCAGGACCCCCAGCTCAAACCCCGGCTTCCCCTTTCGGTCACGCTGAAAGAGGAGACCTACGACGAGGCGTCGGACCGCGATGGCATCACCAACTACGACCAGGAGATGCGCGAGTACTACAAGGCCCGCACCGGCGGGAAGGTCGACCGGGCATGGAGCGAAGACATGTCGGCCTTGTTGGGCAAAGAGAGTCGACCACATATGCGTGGTTACCTCGAAGGTCAGGGCTTCGCGACGAAGTAGAATTAGCAGTCCTATGGCTTCTATCGACTTCACCGTTGTGCACGAGTTCAACGCGCTCGCCCGGGTGGTGTGGGACGAAATGATCGACTGGCCAAGTCACGCCGAGTGGATCCCCGCCACCCGAATCGAGATCGACGAAGGCGACCCCCAGGCGGTGGGGGGCATGTTTACCGGCTACACCGGGTTCGGACCACTCACCTTGGTCGACCATATGCGGGTCACCCAGATCGACTGGGATGTCGCTACCAACACCGGCACCTGCGAGGTCGACAAACTTGGCCCGGTGCTCCAGGGCACGGCTGGGTTCACCGTGTCGCCCACCGCCAAAGGGTCACAGGTAGCCTGGTTCGAGCGGGTCACGGTGCCCTATGCCCCCGAGCAACTGGCGCCCGTCATTAACAAATTGAGCGCGGCCGGCTTCGCGATGGGAATGCGAAAACTGGCCAAGATCATCGACGCGAAGCCCAAGACGCTCACCACCTAGGGAAGTTGTCGCCCGCTAGCCGGCTGCCTTCACCGCTGCCGCGATCTCGCCCCATCGGCCCAAGTTGTCGGGGTTGCGGGTGATGTCGTCGAAGGTCAGGTAGCTGATGATGCGCTCGGCCTCGCCGCCGTAACGGTCGATGACGGTGTCGGCAACGTCGTCCCAAGCGCCGACGATGGCAAACGCATCGAGCATCTCGTCGGTGATGGTGGCCGCCATACCATCGACGTCGCCCGCCTTGAGCCGCTCGTTGAGCTTGGCCGACGTGCCCTCGAAGCCGAGGTCATCAAACTGGAAGGCGTAGTTTTTGGTGGAGCCGTAGAACGCGATCTGCGTGCGGGCCCGCTGCACCAGAGGCTCCCGTTCTTCGGGTGTGTCGCCGGGAGCGATGAACACCGGGATGAGGAGGTCGACCTCGTCGGAACTGCGATGCGCCTTGGCCGCCCCCTTGTTGACCGCCGGCTTGAGTCGGTTCTCGAGGTAGTGCAACGAATGCAACGGATGCACGTGAATGCCGTCGGCAACCTCGCCGGCGATCCTTGTCATGTACGGACCCACCGCCGAAACATCGACCTTGATGTCGCCATGCTCGTGGCTGGCCGGGCGCCACTGCCCGGGCAGCAGCGACATCTTGTAATACGGGCCCTCATGGTTGAGCTTTTCGTCTCCGCGAAAGGCCGCCAACGCGTTCTGCACCGCCAGGAGGTAGTCGCGCATACGCGGGCCGGGTGGGTGGAAATCCATGCCGTACCGCCGCTCGATGTGGGCTCGCACCTGGCTACCCAGGCCCAGACGGAACCGTCCTCCGGTGTTGTCGGCCAGCTCCCAACCAATGCTGGCCGCCACCATGGGGCTCATCGAAAACGCCACCGCTATACCCGTGGAGAACTCGAGCTTCGGCGCGACGGCTGCGGCCGACGCGATGCTCATCCACGGGGTCTGCCCGGTGTCGGTGTAGGTGATGCCGGAGAAGCCGGCCTGTTCGGCGCTACGGGCTATCTCGGCGGACTGCTCCCAACGAAGCGGGCCAACCATCATGTCGAAATGCACTGTCTGTCTCCTTAACTCATGGTGAGTCCACCGCTCACCGAGAGGGTTTGGCCGGTGATGAACCCGGCACCGGGTGATGCAAGAAACGCTATGGCTGGCGCGACGTCGTCGGGTGTGGCCAGTCGTCGCATCGGGATCGCACGGGTGAGGGCATCGACGAACCGGTCGCCTTTGCCGAGGTCTTCTGCCATGCCTCGAATAAGTGGGGTGTCGGTTGGGCCGGGGCACACGATGTTCACGGTGATCCCGTGCTTGGCCACCTCCCGCGCAACGCTCTTGGAGAACGAAATCACCGCACCTTTGGCACCGGCATAGATCGACTCGAGCGACGAACCAACCAGCGCGGCATCCGATGCCACCGACACGATCCGCCCGCGTTCGCGTTCGATCATTCCGGGCAACACGGCGTGCACGGTGTTGAGCGTGCCCCGGTAGTTGATGTCGATGACCTGGTCCCAGAACTCGGGGGTGGTGTCGACGAAGGCGACGAACCGATCCCATCCGGCGACGTTCACGAGCACCTCGACGGGACCGAGCTGGTCCTCGACTTCGGCAAGCTTCTGTTTCACCGACTCGGTGTCGGATACGTCGAGGCCGATGCCCTGGTGCGAACCACCGCTCAATCCGTCGGCAACCGACGTGGCATTGGAGGCTTCGAGGTCGACGACAACCACGGTGTGCCCGGCGGCCGCAAGCAGCTCACACACCGCGCTCCCAATGGCTCCCGCGCCACCGGTTACAACCGCGACACCGCGGTCGTCTTCATCCATCGCTGCTCACTCGTGCTTCCGACACGACTCCCCCACTGGTCGACTCTCGATTGAAACCTAACCACCGGATGGTCTCGCGGACCAAACTTTTGAACCATCAACCGCGGTTCGGTTGTAGCCTTCGCCGATGTCCATCGTGCTGGGGGTGCTCGCCTCACTCCTGATCGGTGTTTCCGACACCTCAGGGCGAGCCAGCTCGCGTCGAGCAGACTCGATCAGCCATGTGACGATGCAGATGGCCGTCGGAATCGTTGTGGCCACCCCCATTGCCCTCGTGATGGGCAGCACGTTGCTGTGGGTCGACGCAGTGAAGGGCATGATTTCAGGGGTGCTCGTCGCCGCGGGACTGGCGATGGTCTACCGGGCCATGGCCGACTCATCGTCGGCCATCGCCTCGCCCGCCGCGGCCGTGCTGGCAGCGGTTTTCCCGCTGGCGTGGGACCTCATCACCGGCGCCGAGCTCTCCGCTCTGGCGGGCGTCGGCGCAGTGGTCGCCCTGGTTTCGTTGGGGCTCACCACCTACTCCCCCGCCGACGATATTCCGGTTCGGCGCGGTCTGGGGATGGCGCTTGCCGGCGGCGTGCTGTTTGGTCTGTCGATCGTGTTCGGCGCCGACACCAACCCCGATGCCGGCGCGTGGCCAGCCGCGTTTCAACGAGGGGCTGGCTTCGTCGCCATGTTTGCCCTGGCCCGCGGTCGCAACGTTCCGCCAATCCTTCCGGTGGGCGTTCGCAAGTGGGGCATAATCGGCGGCATCGCCGGCGCGGCCGGCATGGTGGCCTGGATCATCGGGGCGCAGCGTGGCGATCTCGGACTGGTCTCGGTCATAGCGTCGACCTACCCAGCGGTGGTCGTGGTTCTCGCCACCCGATTCGATGACGACACCATCGCCCCCTGGCAAATCCTCGGCATCCTCGGAGCGATCGTCGGCACCGGCCTTATCGCCTTTGGCTAGGACCTGTTTCGACTCCGCCTTGTGTGACGAATGAAACATTGATCCGATATGACACATTGTGTCAGCCTGAGAAGTAGCGAAGTCAACTACACAACGAAAGGGTGGCCTCGTGAGTCTCCGAACCACTGTCGAGGGATACCTGCCCCGCCGGGCCGAAGGTTTGCCGAAGGGACAGCGAGAGGTCAGCTCGTTTCCGCGGTTCAGCGACGAGCCCTTGCGTTGGGCGCCGCATGTCGAACCCATCGATCTTCAGGTGACAATCAACGGTCGCGAAGTTTCACAGCTCAGCGCCGAGGACCTCGCCTCCTACGAACAGCTCGATCGGATCCACGATTTCAGCTGTGTGACGACGTGGACCCACCGAGACGTCCGCTGGACCGGAGTGCCGCTCACCACCGTCCTCGCTGGGGAGATTGCGGATGCGTTGCCAAAGTACGCAGTGGTGCGCGCCGCCGACTCCCGGTCGGCGATCTTTCTCACCGAAGACCTTCTGGATCCGACGACATTGCTTGCTACCGGAATGAACGGTGCTCCACTCACGCGCCGGCATGGAGCGCCGCTACGTCTGGTTTGCCCCCTGCAGTACGGCTACAAGAGCGCCAAGCACCTCACGGGCATCGACTTCGTAGCCGCTGAACCCGTCAGCACAATGGGAGCCAAGGAACATCTCCGCGCCCGCATCGCCCTCGAAGAGCGGCACAGCAAACTCCCGGCATGGATGGTTCGAGTGCCCTACCGGTTGACCGTTGTGCCTACGGCACTGGCCGCCGACCGGGGTCTTCGAAACTCTCCCTGACAGCTCTAGCGGAGGCTGATGGTTCCTTGGCCTTCGGTAGTCGATCCCACCACGGCGGCGGTGTGGCCGGACGCAACGAGGTCGGCGACCAACTTGTCGGCTTCACCGGGGTCGACGCCGAAGATGAGACCACCCGACGTCTGCGCATCGGCAAACAACAGCTTGGTGAGATCGTCGTGGGAGCCGGCGTCGACCTGCTGGTCGATCCAGCTGAGGTTTCGGCGGGTGCCGCCGGGGATCATTCCGGCCTTGGCCAGTTCTTTCGCACCGGGCAGGAACGGCATCGCTTCGACATCGAGCGTCGATGCCACCCCGGACTCGAGCGACATGCGGCCCAGGTGTCCGAGCAGGCCGAATCCGGTGACGTCGGTGCAGCCGGTGGCGCCAGCGGCGACAGCGGCAGTTGACGCCTTGTCGTTGAGTGCCGACATCGACGCGATGGCCGCTGCCGCCACGTCGTCGGATGCCTTGTCGTTCTTGATGGCGGTGGTGACGATTCCGACACCGAGGGGCTTGGTGATGATGAGCGCCTGACCCGGCTTGAGGCCAGCGTTGGTCATCATCTTGTCAGGATGAACCTCGCCGGTAACCGACATGCCGTACTTGGGTTCGGGGTCGTCGATGGTGTGGCCGCCGACCACCAGAAAGCCGCCAGCCTCGGCCACGTCGTTGCCGCCCGCCAGAACTTCTCCCAGCAGGTCGGTGGAGAGCTCGTCGGTGTTCCAGCCAACCAGGTTCAGCGCAAACAGGGGTCGCCCGCCCATGGCATAGATGTCCGACACGCTGTTGGCCGCAGCCACCCGGCCCCAGGCGCGGGCGTCATCGACCACCGGGGTGATGAAGTCGGCCGTGGCCACCAGGGCGCGGTCGTCGTCGAGCTTCCATACCGCGGCGTCGTCGCCGGTTTCGGTTCCGACCAGCAGGCTCTCGCTCTGGCCGGGGGTCAAACGGCGCACCACGTGCGCCAGCTCCCCAGGGGGGAGTTTGCAGCCTCAACCGGCGCCGTGACTGAACTGGGTGAGTCTCGGAGCGGAAGGCATGGAGTCTGACGTCGACATTTCCTTACCCTACTTACCGGCTCTACCTACCGAATGACCCGGCGAATACTGGTGCTCATCACATCGACTGCCAGCGTCACGGCGATGAGTGCCAGGATGCTGGCCAGGATGCCGTCGTAGTCGAACCGCACAACCTGTTCGGAGATGGTGCGGCCCAGGCCAGCAGCGCCTACCACGCCCACGGTCACCGTCTCGCGGATCGCGACCTCCCACCGGTAGAGCCCGAGCGAAACGAAACGGCCCGAGACCGCCGGAACGGTGGCAAAGGTGGCCACCCCGAAACTCGAGGCGCCCGCAGCGGCCAGTGCTTCGCCAGGTTCGTCGTCGAGGTTCTCGACCACTTCGGACTGCAGGCGACCCAGTACGCCCAGGTTGTAGATGGCCAACGCAAGCACACCTGGCCAAAGCCCCGGCCGGAGAATGAATACGGTGAGAAAGGCCCAGACCGGCGGCGGTACCGAACGGGAGACGAGAAGAAAGAAGCGAGTGACCAGACCGGTCGCCGATCGAAACGCATTGCCGGTGGTGGCCCACGGGCTGTCGATGCGACTGGCCACGAAGGCAAGCAGCGAGCCGATCGACCAGGCCAGCACCAGCGAAAGAACGGCCAGAGCGAGGGTATCGATGGTGTCACCCACCAGCCCGCCGAACCCATCGTCGCCCAGCTCGGGAGGCCAGGCGTCGGCCGCGAGTTCCGAGCCCAGTGTTCGGGCCCGCTGCGCCCAGAGAGCGGAGATGTCGACGTCGAGGCGCCACCAGGCGACGGGAATGGCCGCGAGAAATACCAACGCGCTCCCTCGCAACACCGGATCGCTTTCGGGTTCGGTGGTCGAGAGTTCGACGTGCACCTCGCCGGTGGCCAGGTTGCGGCGCCGACGCACCACCGACGACCATCGATCGGCGAAACCCGACAGCAGAATCAGCGCCCAGAGCAGGGTCCACATTTCGTTGTAGCGAAGGGTCTGAAACGACAACGCCAGCTGGAAGCC